>DATBUE010000001.1:0-3523 GCA_036516375.1 Noviherbaspirillum sp.
TCGTGGGTGCATTCATCGAGCAGGGACGTCAGGCTGACGCTGGCGGAGTTGGAGGTGTCCGACGGCTTCGCATACTCGAGGAACTGGCCGATGATCGCATCCATCTGCGCCAGGTCGGACTGCATGCCAAGCCGCGCATCATCGCTGAGCTGGGCCAGCTCCACCTCCAGTTGCATCCGCGCCAGCGGCGTGCGCAGGTCGTGCGAGATGCCGGCAAGGATGACGGCACGATCGCTTTCCACCCGGTTCAGGTCGGCCACCATCTGGTTGAAGCTGCGATTGGCTTCACGGATCTCCGCCGGCCCCCGTTCGGGCAATGGGGACGGGAAACGGCCCTTCGCGATCTGGCGCGTGGCGGAGGTGATGCGCGCCAGCGGTTGATTGATCAGGCGCGAAATGAAGACTGCGCCCAGCAGCGACAGCATCAGCGTCGTGCTTGCAAGACCAACCCATTGCGCATTGCTCCAGCGTTCGATGCGTTCGCGGTCCAGGCGCAGCCAGTATTCGTCTTCGTCGATCTTGAAGCTGACCCAGAAGCCGGCTACGTCGTTGACGCTGGCGGCAAATTTGGTGTCGGTACCGAGCCTGGCCTTCACGTCGTTCTCCACCAGCGGCATGATTCCGCCGGGATCCGGCGGCGCTACCTTGTCACTGTCCTCCAGCGGATAGATGCGGATGCCTTCGTTGCTGGCGAGATCGAACAATAGTTCCCGACGCAGATCGGGCGCGGAGTGCGTCAGCGCGGCGCGCGTGATGGTGACGATGGAAATCACCTGCGCCGCGACCTGCTGCGCGCGCGGTTCGCGTTCCAGCGCGCGAAAGCCGGCCAGCCAGGTGACCAGGCTGGCCGCAATCAGGAAACCGAGCAGGACGAAGGTGCGCCAGAACAGGCCGCTTTTCAGCCAGCCAAGGCGCTTTCCGATCCGGGGCATCAAGACAGACGCAGCTTCAGCGCGGCTGGCCGTCGGGGATGAATACATAGCCCAGGCCCCACACGGTCTGGATGAACATCGGGTTCGACGGGTCAGGTTCGATCAGCTTGCGCAGACGCGAGATCTGCACGTCCAGACTGCGATCGAATACTTCATATTCGCGGCCGCGTGCCAGTTCCATCAGTTTTTCGCGCGATAGCGGCTGGCGGGCGTGGCGGGCGAAGACCTTGAGCACGGAAAACTCTCCGGTCGTCAGTGAAATCGTCGTGCCGTTCTTGCGCAGGGTGCGTGTGCCCAGGTCGAGAATGAAGTCGCCGAACTCGAAGGTCTGCGGCGTGTCCGACGGCGCGCCGGGGATTTCGTCCGGCCCCTTGCGACGCAGCACCGCATTGATGCGGGCCACCAGTTCGCGCGGGTTGAAGGGCTTGGGCAGGTAATCGTCCGCGCCCATTTCCAGACCGACGATGCGGTCCACGTCTTCGCCTTTGGCGGTGAGCATGATGATCGGGGTCTGGTCGTTGGCACCGCGCAGGCGGCGGCAGATGGACAGGCCGTCTTCGCCGGGCAGCATCAGGTCCAGCACCAGCAGGTCGTAGCGCTCGCGGATCCAGAGCTTGTTCATCGCCTGGGCGTTTTCCGCCGTGACCACGTTATAGCCTTGTTCCGCCAGATAGCGGCGCAGGAGGTCGCGCAGGCGGGCGTCGTCATCGACGACCAGGATCTTCCCTTGATGGGCAGAAGTGTTGCTTGTGGGATTTGTCGTATTCATGGGCGCTATGGTAGCGTTGGCAATCGCTCAGGCAACAGATGCCGCGCAAGCCATTACAGGGAGTTACAAACTTTACCTCGAACCCGTTATGGTCCCGGGCGATGGAGCATACACTTCATCGCAGGATGTTTCACGACCGGGCGGTGCCCGGCTTTTACCGGATAGGCCGCAAGGAAGTCAAGACGACGAATTGCGGCTGGACACGATGCGAGAACTCTTCCTGACCATTTGCCTGCTGACTTCCGTCGCCCCGGCCGCACTGGCCCAGATGCCGGCGGAGTCCATGCACCTGCCTTCCTTTCACGGGCCGGAAGTGCAATTCGAGGGCGGGCAGTCGGTCCAGGCCCAGATCGGTCTCCAGACCGAGAGGCGCCGTCCGCCCCAGTTCGAGTTGCCGGGTTACAGCTATACCGAAGGTGGCGGAGAATGGGCCGAAGGCCGCCGGAGCGGGAAACTCTCTCCGGAGCAGCGTGCGGCCTTGCGGCGGCAAATTAACGAAGCCAGTTCCGACCTTTATCTGCCGCGCCGCTGACGGCGCAAGGCGAGCAGTTTGGTCGGCCGTACCAATGCCTTGTAGACGCGACCGGCGTCTCTGTCCCAGTTTTTCAAGGCCCGGTACTGCGCGAGGACCGTCGCCCCATCCCTCCGTGCAATAGGCCCGCTCAGGGCGTTCTCCGTTCCCACCGAAAAGACGTTGTCCACCGTGCCGCGCACCAGCGGTTCGATCAGTTTGTGTGCCGTTTCGCGTGGTACGCCCGCCTTTTCATACGCTTGCAGTGCCAACTCGATCAAGGTGACCAGATAGTTCGATGCGAACACGGCCGCGCCGTGGTAGACGCTTTTCGCCCCTGGGTCGATATGCACGATCTGTGCGCCGATTTGCCGAAACGCCGGTTCCAGCACGGCGAGGGCGGCTTCGTCGCCTTCCGCGCCGCACCAGGTCCCCGTAAACTGATTTCCCGCCTGCTGCGGATTGGCAAAGCTTCGGATCGGATGGAGGCTCGCCACCGCAGCGCCGCACGCCGTCGCGGCATTCAGGATGCTTGACGGCAGCGCGCCGCTGCAGTGAAACACTACGTCGCCCTTAGACAGCAGACCGCTTTCGGCCAAGTGTCCGCAAGTGAGATTGATGGAGGCATCGGGCGTGCCGATCATCCATACATCCGCGGCGCGTGCTTGTTCCAATTGCGTCAGGGCATTGCCGCTGCCAATGAAGTCGACGGCTTCGGCCGCGCTATGCATGTGGCGATTCACGATGTCCTGGAGCGTGAAGACGCGATGCTGATGCCACAACCGGCCAAGAGTGCGGCTGACATGACCGCAGCCGATGATGTTGAGCTTGGGGACTCCCTCGGCCATCGCGCTCACGTTCACGCCAGGTTTTCCAGCGTTTCCTGCTGCTCCAGCCATTCCGTTTCCAGTTGCTCCAGTTCCTTGGCGATATAGGCCTGGTCCAGGATCAACGTTTTCAATTCTTCCTTGTTGACGTCGTCGTAAATCGCCGGGTCGGCCAAGCGCGTATCGACCTCGGCCTTGCGCCCATTCAGCTTGGCCATTTGCTCGTCCAGCCGCTTGATGCGGGCTTCGATCGGCTTGCGCAAGGCCGACAGCCGCTGCCGTTCTTCCGCTTCGAGCCGGCGTTTTTCCTGCCTGTCTTCGCGAACGACCGGCGCCGGCGTCTCTGCCTTGGGTAGGGGCGCGGCATTCTCGCCTTTGCCCAGCTTGGTCTTGAACAGCCAGTCGCGGTAGTCGTCCAGGTCGCCATCGAAGGGTTGCAGGCGTCCTTCGGCAACGATCAGGAACTGGTCGGTGGTCGCGCGCA
>DATBUE010000002.1:0-1906 GCA_036516375.1 Noviherbaspirillum sp.
AGCGATGGGTATCCCGGTCGAAGTGCATCACCATGAAGTCGCCGGTCCTGGCCAGAACGAGCTGGGCACCAAGTTCTCGACGCTGGTCGAGCGCGCCGACTGGACGCAGAACCTGAAGTACGTGATCTGGAACGTCGCGCACACCTACGGCAAGACGGCGACCTTCATGCCCAAGCCGATCGTCGGCGACAACGGCTCCGGCATGCACGTGCACCAGTCGGTCTGGAAGGACGGCAAGAACCTGTTCGCGGGCGACGGCTATGCCGGCCTGTCCGAGTTCGCGCTGTACTACATCGGCGGCATCATCAAGCATGCACGCGCGCTGAACGCGATCACCAACCCGGGCACCAACTCTTACAAGCGTCTGGTGCCGGGCTTCGAAGCACCGGTCAAGCTGGCTTACTCGGCCCGCAACCGTTCGGCTTCGATCCGCATTCCGCATGTGGCGAACCCGAAGGGCCGTCGTGTCGAAGCACGCTTCCCCGACCCCTTGATGAACCCGTACCTTGGCTTTGCGGCCTTGCTGATGGCGGGCCTGGACGGTGTGCAGAACAAGATCCACCCGGGCGAAGCCGCTTCCAAGGACCTGTACCACTTGCCGCCGGAAGAAGACGCGCTGATTCCGACGGTGTGCTCGTCGCTCGACCAGGCGCTCGAGTATCTGGATAAGGACCGCGAGTTCCTGACCCGCGGCGGTGTGTTCAGCGACACGATGATCGATGCCTACATCGAACTGAAGATGCAGGAAGTCCAGCGCTTCCGCATGACGACCCATCCGGTCGAGTTCGACATGTACTACTCGCTGTAATCGGATTTCCGCTTGTGGCAAGGCGGGAAGGGCGCAAGTCCTTCCCGTTTTTTTCGTCTGCTGCAAACGGTGAATTGCCTTTTGGAACTCTTTTTTGTTTCCGGAATCCGATGCTTGGCGTCCCGTTTGTCAGGGGCGTGATCCTGCCCTAAACTACAGCCAGCCAAATTTTCCCCTTTGCAACACATGATCAAGCGACAATTAATGCTGCTGCTACTGGGCCTTGCTGCCGCGGCGCAAGCGCGCAGTGAGGTATTTGTCTGCACCGATGAAAGCGGGCGCCGCGAATACAAGAACACGGGTTTGACCAAGGGATGCAGGCGCGTGGACCTGCCAGGGTTGTCGATGGTGCCTGCGCCCAAGCGCGCAGCGGCTCCGGCACCAGCTCCAGCACCGGCAGTGCAGACTGCATCGGCCAAACCGGCAAGCGGAGGACCGGCCGATTTCCCGAAGGTTGACAATGCAACCCAGCGCGCGCGCGACAGCGATCGCCGTCGCATCCTCGAAGACGAAATGCGTTCCGAAGAGGAGAAGCTGGCGGAGTTGAGGAAGGAGTTCAACAATGGCCAGCCCGAGCGTATGGGCAACGAACGCAACTACGCGAAGTACCAGGAACGCGTGGCGCTGATGCAAGAAACGATCAGCCGCACCGAAAAGAATATCGAGGCGTTGAAGCGCGAGATCGGCAACCTGAAGTAGGCATTTCCATTGCATAAGACGGGCCGCACTTGCGGCCCGTTTCATTTTTGGCGTGTGCATCGAGACAGGATTCGTTCGGTTAAGCTGTGCGCCAGTGCTTGCCTGTGCGTCCATGAGTGACGTGCCGTATCCCTACTACCGAGAATCCGTGAAACACACTCGAACCTCCCTCGAAGGCCTCGACCTGTTGTCCTCGGCCGTGCTGATTCTGGATCCAGATGACGGCGTCACCTACGCCAATCCCGCTGCGGAAAACCTGCTTGAAAGCTCATTCAAGATGCTGGCCCAGCAGCGCTTTCCCGACCTGTTCGTCAACGGCCACGAGCTGGAGCCGGTGCTGCGGCAGGCGCGCGATCACGAGTTTGCGGACAAGCGGCTGGACCTGACGCTGGAGCGTCT
>DATBUE010000003.1:0-4090 GCA_036516375.1 Noviherbaspirillum sp.
ACCGCCCGAACCCGCAATGCCGGCTTTGTCCGGCATTTTTTATTCCGCACGCTTATTGCAGTCCCTGAGCAGGAGTCCAATGATGGCCAAGCACATCGCCCTGATTCACGCCGGCGGCACCATCGGAATGGCGCCTACGCCGAATGGTCTCGCACCGATGCCCGGCTTTGCCGACCTGCTGGACCAGGCGCTCGCACGATGCGCAGCGCCACTGCCGCGCTACACGCTGCTGCCGCTGGCGCAGCCGATCGATAGCGCCAACGCTACCCCGCAAGACTGGCGCACGCTCGCCCAAGAGGTGAGCACGCGCTACCAGGACTACGACGGTTTCGTGATCCTGCACGGCACCGACACCATGGCCTTCAGCGCAGCCGCGCTGTCCTTCATGCTGCAGGGCTTGCGCAAGCCGGTGGTGCTGACCGGTGCCCAGGTGCCGCTGTCGGTGCCGGGCAACGATGCCTTGCAGAACGTCATCGATGCGTTGCGTGCGGCCAGTGCCGGCATCTGCACGGAAGTAGCGATCTGCTTTGCTGGCAAGCTGTTGCGCGGCAATCGCAGCACCAAGATCAGTGCCAGTGCGTTCGATGCCTTCGACAGCCCCAATCACCCGCCGCTGGCGCGGTTCGCCGATGGCGAGCTCGCCTGGAACGCAGCAGCCCTGTTGCCGTCCATGTCGGTCGAGCGCTTCACCTTGCCTGAGTACGGCAAGGCCACTGTCCTGTCGCTGCGCTTTGCACCCGGCCTGCCGCTGGCGGCGCTCGAAGCGCTGCTGGCCTGCCACCCCCATGCCTTGATTCTCGATTGCTACGGCAGCGGCAACGCACCCGACCGCGATCCCGCACTGCAGACCATCCTCAAACAGGCCAGCGATGCCGGGGCTGTGCTGCTGGCGCGCACCCAGTGCCTGCATGGCAAGGCCGCCACTGGCGCCTATGCGGCTGGAGCGGCACTGGCGGATGCGGGCGTCGTCAGTGTCGCGGACCTGGGCTTCGAGGCGGCTTATGCCAAGATGCACCATCTGTTTGCCTGCGGCATGAGTCCTGCACAAGTGCGCCAGGCCATCATCGAGCCGTTGGCTGGCGAACTATCCATCTGACACGGCGCTGTCCCGGTTCCGGTCGTTATTGTGCAGGGCACGCTTTTCAAGGCGACCGGCCCGCTGCTTCCCAGCTTTTGCAGGAAGAAATGGCGTTGTGCAATGCAACGATATTTTCGCCGCCGGCGGAACTTGAGCAAAACAACAACCTCTACTGAGCCCGTAGCCGACCGGTGCGCTTGACGCGCATTCCTATCGCCGGTCTTTCCATGTTCCCAAGCAAGAGGTGACCCATGTACAGTTTTCAGCAGCAAATGACGCCCGCCGTTCAGGATTACATGAACGCCCAGTACGCCATGTTGACCGACCTGTCGCAACGCGCATTCCAGAGCGTGCAGAAGATCAATGAGCTCAATATGGAAATCGCCCGTTCTGCGATGGAAGATTCGTTCAAGAACGCGCAGCAAGTGATGACGGCGCAGGATCCGTATGAAGCGGCATCCATCGCCGCCAGCCAGGCGCAACCCGCAGCGGAAAGATTGCGCGGTTATCAGCAGGAATTGTCGACCATCGCAGCCAAGACCCAAGCCGAACTGGCGCGCGCCGCCGAGGCGCATGTGCCGAACGCAAGCCGTACGGCCGCAGCGGTGGCAGACGATGTCGCACGCCGCGTCAAGGAACAGTCCGAACAAGTGCGTGCGCGCCAGCGCAGTGCGACCGAGCGCCCGGCAACGACCGGCTCGTCCAGCGCGTCCGGCTCGTCCGGCGGTGCCACTGTCGTCGGCAGCAGCAAGACGGTGCAAGCCCAGTCTTCCTGATCGCACAGGTCGCGCATCTGCAACCCATTGCAGCGAGCTCCTTGCTTTCTGCGCACGCAGGCGCGCCTACCCTCGTTTTCGATCCTTACTACAACCAGTTTCCGGAGGTACCCCATGCTTTTCTTCAACCGGCAGATGCCCCAAGCCACGCGTGCGCATCTCGAGACGCAATTCAATTTAGCCACCGAGATGTCCAAGCAGTTCTTCAATGCCGCTCAGCGTTTCAATGAGCTCAATATCCAGATCGCGCAGAGCGCCATGCAGGACACGCTTTCCAGCACGCGCGAAGTGTTTGCCGCGCAGGATCCGTACGACGCGCTGTCGGCTGCCGCCAGCCAGGTGCAACCGGTGACCGAGCGCTTGCGCAGCTACCAGCAGAACCTGTCCGACATCGCGGCGCGCACCCAGGCCGATCTGGCGCGCACGGCGGAGTCGCACGTGCCCGAAGCCAGCCGTACGGCGGCCGCCATGGCCGATGAAGTCGCACGCAATGCAGCCGAGCAGACGCAAAAAGCCACGCAACGCCAGCGCTCGGCCATGGAACGCGCCACCGCTGCGCAACAAAAGCCGGACGCCGGCAAGAGTGCCAACGTGCATTGAGCGAACCTTACTGCGTTCGTTTTCTACCGCCTGCGGCGCAGGTGCACCGTCCGGATTTCGTTCCGGTGCGTGCGCCCGCGCCGCAGGCGCATGTCATTTCCACTGCCTAAGGAGTTAAGGAGTCTCATGTTTCCCTTTTTGAAAATGCCGGGCCAGGACTTGGCCCGCAAGAGTTTGGAAGCCCAGTTTTCCATGATGACTACGCTGTCGGCCCGCATGCTGTCCGCGTCGCAGCAACTGGTTGCACTGAACCGCACTGCCGGCCAGCGACTGATCGAAGAATCGGCGGCGGATCTGCGTACCGCGATGCAATTGCGCTCGCTGCCGGATGCGCAGGCTTTCATGCAAGCGCAGTCCCGGGCTTCCATCGAGAAGGTGCGCGGCTACTGGCAGAACGTGCAGCAGATCGCGGCCGATAACTTGCTGGTATCGAGCGAGGATTTGCGCAGCCTTGCCGCTACGGAAGCCGGGATAGCGGCGAGCGAACAGCGCCAGTCCTCAACCCAGGCGCAGAAGGGGCAGGAGAAAGGGCAGGAAAAAGCGCAAGACCGCGCCCAGGCCGAAGGTGAAGAATCCCACGCCGCGCACGCTCACCACGGCCAGCATGAAGTCGACGTCCATCCGTCGCCGCTGGTCGAGAAACTGATTGCGAATGCCGCCGCCTCCGGTACGCCGGGCACTCCCTGACGCGCGAGCGAGTAGTCCCCGCCGCCTCGGACATGGAACCCGCCCCTTTCCCGGCCCACTCATCCGGAAAGGGAGGAAGCCATGATCACAGCTATCGTTGCAGTGGCGGGGGCGCTGGTGCTTGCGCTGATTGTCGATGTCTGCCTGGAGGCGTTGCTGCCCGAGGGCGATCAGCTCACGTAAGAAAGGGCCGTCGGTTTCGACGGCAAGAAGAAAACCGTCTTTCGGGTTGCCTCGCCCGCAGCTCAGCGGGCGCGGATTGCTACAGCACCACCTTCACCATCGGATGCGAAGACAGTTCGCGATAGAGATTGTCGAGCTGTTCGCGACTGGTGGCGAGCACGGTTACCGTGAGCGAAAGATAAGTGCCCTTGCTGGACGGACGCATTTCCATCCTGCCGGCATGGAAGGTAGGATCGTGACGCACGACGACTTCGACCATGGTCTGGGCAAAGGCATCTTGCATCACGCCCATGATCTTGATCGGGAAGTCGCTCGGATATTCGATCAGGCTGTCGCGTTGGTCGGGCATGGTGTCAGCTTAGGTCAGAGTAGGGCGGCCCGATAGGCCTGGTACAGGGTTTCGTAGACGGGGCCGGGTAGGCCGTTGCCGACCGGCTTGCCATCGATCGTGGTGACGGCGACCACTTCCTTGCCCGCACCGGACAGCAGCACCTCGTCGGCAGCCAGCACTTCCTCGCGCGTAATGCGCCGCGTCTCGAACGGCGTGGCGGTGGCCGCGCACAATTCTTCCAGCAAACCGTAACGGATGCCTTCCAGGATCAGGTTGTCCTTGGGCGGCGCGGCCAGCATGCCGTCCTTGACCACCCACACGTTGGAAGAAGCGCCCTCGGTCAGGAAGCCGTCACGGAACTGGATCGCTTCGGCCGCGCCTTGCTCGGCTGCATGCTGCGCAGCCAGTACATTGCCCAGCAGCGAGGTCGACTTG
>DATBUE010000004.1:0-4694 GCA_036516375.1 Noviherbaspirillum sp.
TAGCAGGGCGGCCGCGCGCTATGGGCTGCGCGCCTTGCCGGCCTTGCTGAATGCGGTCGAGGATGAGGATGTGCGCGAATTCATCCGGCAACGCTTGGGCGCGGCACTGGACAAGACCCGGCTGGCACCACTGGCGGCCGAACTGCTGGCCGTGCTGGTGGCGGGCAAGCACCACTTTGCACTGTTCGAACGGGTAGTGGAGATGGCCGCGAGCGGGCTGGAGCAAAACAAGGACTACATCCGCTGGAAGGTCCATGAAAACAGCCCACGCTGGTTGCCCAAGGCCATCGACGAACGTTTCTACCGGCGCCTGTTGGAAGCGCTGGAAAGCACGCTGGATGAAATGCGCGACGAGGACAGCGAGTGGCGCATGCGTTTCCAGCGGCTGGTGACCGACTTCATCGCCCAATTGCGCGACAGCCCGGAGTACGAAGCAAGAATGCATGCGCTGCTCAACGACGCGCTGGGCCATCAGGCGGTGCATGAATACACGCTGGATGTCTGGCATGGCATCAAGCAAAGACTGGCGGACGAGGCGGGAAATCCGGACTCGGGGCTGGCCATCAAGCTGGACCAGGCCTTGCGCGCATTGGGCGATGCCTTGCTGCAGGACGCGCGCGTGCGCGCCAAGTTGAACCAGTGGGTGCGCGTGGTGGCGACCGAAACCGTGGTCACGCATCGCGAGACGATCGCTGACATGGTTACGCGCGTGATCCGTACCTGGGATGCGGAAACGATGTCGCGCAAGCTGGAGCTACAGGTCGGGCGCGACCTGCAATACATCCGGATCAACGGCACGCTGGTGGGCGGCCTGGTGGGGGTAGTGCTGCATACCGTCTCGCATTGGCTTTGAGCCGTTACACTGGCCCCTCCGACTTCCTGGCTCGCCATGAAACAAGACCCGCGCTTCCCCAGCCTGTACATCCTCGATCACCCGCTGATCCAGCACAAGCTGACCTACATGCGCGACCGCGAAACGTCTACGCGCACTTTCCGCCAGTTGTTGCGCGAGCTCACCTTGCTGATGGGCTACGAGGTCACGCGGGATCTGCCGTTGACCACGCGCTCCATCGAAACGCCGCTGCAGACGATGGACGCACCCGTGATTGCCGGGCGCAAGCTGGCCATCGTGCCGGTGCTGCGCGCCGGGATCGGCATGAGTGATGGGCTGCTGGACCTGATTCCATCCGCCCGCGTCGGCCACATAGGTGTCTACCGCGATCACGACACGCATCAGCCGGTCGAGTATCTGGTACGCCTGCCCGATGTGCACGAGCGCACCTTCATTCTGTGTGATCCGATGGTGGCCACGGGAAATTCAGCGGTGCATGCAGTCGATGTGCTGCGCAAGCGCGGCGTGACGCCGGAGCGCATCCTGTTCCTGGCGCTGGTGGCGGCACCGGAAGGAGTGGAAGTACTGCAACGCGCTCATCCTGAGGTAAAGCTGTATGTCGCGGCGCTCGACGAGCGCCTCAACGAGCAGGCTTATATCGTGCCGGGCGTGGGGGACGCCGGGGACCGCCTGTTCGGCACCAAGTAAACATTTCTTTTTTGTTCAGTAGCAGGCCGGCACTTTCCGCGATGCCTGCCTGTCTGTGTCACGAAGCTGTCATATTTCTTGGCTAGAGTTCGCCCTGTCAATTTTTTGACTGAAAACTGAAGGAGCAGACATGCGACTGAGCAATTTTCTGAAATCGGCTGCGTTCGGCGTTGCCGCGATCACGATTTCTACTGCGGCCAACGCCCAGATCACCGGCGCTGGGGCAACTTTCCCCTATCCGATCTATGCCAAGTGGGCCGAGGCTTACAAGGCCGCCAGCGGCGTAGCCCTGAATTACCAATCCATCGGCTCGGGCGGTGGCATCAAGCAGATCAAGGCCAAGACCGTCGATTTCGGCGCGTCCGACATGCCGTTGAAGGCCGAGGAACTGGACGAGGCGGGCCTGATGCAATTCCCCGCCATCATGGGTGGCGTAGTGCCGGTCGTGAATCTGGAAGGCGTCGCCCCCGGCCAATTGCGCCTGACCGGTGAAGTGCTGGGTGGTATCTACATGGGCAAGATCACTAAGTGGAATGCGCCGGAAATCGCGCAACTGAACCCGGGCGTGAAGCTGCCGGGCAGTTCGATCAACCCGGTTTACCGTTCCGACGGCTCGGGCACGACTTTCGTGTTTACCGATTACCTGTCCAAGGTGAGCCCGGACTTCAAGAACACGGTGGGCTCGGGCACCGCAGTCAAGTGGCCGACCGGCATGGGCGGCAAGGGCAACGAAGGCGTCGCAGCCAACGTGCAGCGCATTCGCAACTCGATCGGCTATGTCGAATATGCCTACGCCAAGCGCAACAACATCGCCCACGCTCAGGTGCGCAATCGCGACGGCCAATTCGTGCAGCCGGACGACGCCAGCTTCCAGGCCGCAGCAGCCGGTGCCGACTGGGCCAACACCCCTGGCTTTGGCGTTTTGCTGACCAACCAGCCTGGCAAAGCGACGTGGCCGATCACCAGTGCGTCCTTCATCCTGATGCACAAGAACCAGCCCGAGCCTGCCAAGGCTGAGGCAGTGCTGAAGTTCTTCGACTGGTCGTTCAAGAATGGCGACAAGATGGCCGTCGAACTGGATTACGTAGCCATTCCCGATGCGGTCGTGAAGCTGATCCAGGATGCCTGGAAGAACCAGATCAAGGGCGCGAACGGTCAGCCTGTCTGGAAATAAACGGCATTTTTCCAGTCGTCCAAGGGTTGTCGCTCCGGATGTGATCTTCGGATAATATTCGGGCGCAACCCTTTTTGGCACTTGTTTTCCCGCCAGTACAACCTCGCACTCCCCCCTCGAATGACCCAAGCTTCCATTGCAGCCAGCCGGGAACAGCCGGCGTCGGAACGCGCGCTTCCCGAGCGTGTCCTCGCCGCGCGCGTGCGCAGGCAACGCATGCAGGATTTCCTGTTTCACAAACTCACGCTGAGTTTCGCGCTCAGCGTTTTGCTCGTCCTGCTGGGCATCATCGTGTCATTGATGATCGGCGCCTGGCCCGCCCTGAAGGAATTCGGTCCAGCCTTCATCACCACGGTCGAATGGGACCCGGTCAATGACAAGTACGGCGCGCTGATCGCCATCGTCGGGACCCTGGCCACCTCCTTCATCGCGCTGGTGGTGGCCTTCCCGATCAGTTTCGGCATCGCTGTCTTCCTGACCGAAATCTGCCCGAGTTCGCTCAAGCGTCCGCTGGGCACCGCCGTCGAACTGCTGGCTGGCGTGCCCTCGATCATCTATGGCATGTGGGGTTTATTCATCTTCGTGCCGCTGTTCGGCGACTACATCCAGCCTGCGCTGGAAGCGACGCTCGGCCAATTGCCGCTGATCGGCCAATTGTTCAGTGGGCCGATGATGGGCATCGGCATCCTGACCGCCGGCCTGATCCTGGCGGTGATGATCATCCCGTTCATCGCATCGGTGATGCGCGACGTGTTCGAGATCGTGCCGGCGGTGCTGAAGGAATCCGCGTATGGCTTGGGTTGCACGCGCTGGGAAGTGGTGCGCAAGATCGTGCTGCCGTACACCCGCACCGGGGTAGTCGGCGGCGTGATGCTGGGTCTGGGGCGCGCACTGGGCGAAACGATGGCCGTGACCTTTGTGATCGGCAACGCACACAACCTGTCCTGGTCGCTGTTTGCACCCGGTAACAGCATTGCATCGACCTTGGCCAATGAATTCGCCGAAGCCGAATCGGAGCTGCATCTGGCCTCGCTGTTCGCGCTCGGCCTGATCCTGTTCGTGATCACCTTTATCGTGCTCTCGGCAGCGAAGTTCATGCTGATCGGCATGTCGCGCCGCGAAGGGACGAAAACATGATGAATCCTGTCTATCGCCGGCGCCTGTGGCGTCATCGGGTCGGCATCGCGCTGTCGGTGTTCGCCATGGCCATCGGCCTGTTCTTCCTGGCCTGGATCCTGTTCACGCTGCTGGTCAAGGGGTTCGGCGCATTGAATGTGGCGTTGTTTACCGAAACCACGCCGGCGCCCGGCAACGACGGCGGCGGCTTGATGAACGCCATTGTCGGCAGCCTGATGATGGTAGGCGCGTCGACCCTGATCAGCACGCCCATCGGCATCCTGGCCGGCGTGTATCTGGCCGAATACGGCGAGGAAAGCTGGCTGGCCCAGATCACGCGCTTCGTCACCGACATCATGCTGTCGGCGCCCTCGATCGTGATTGGCCTGTTCGTCTATGCGCTTTACGTGGCGAACGTGCAGCACTTTTCCGGCTGGGCCGGCACCTTCGCGATTTCCCTGATTGCGATTCCAGTGGTCGTGCGGACCACCGACAACATGCTCAAGCTGGTTCCGGCCAGCCTGCGCGAAGCCGCATTTGCGCTCGGCGCGCCGCGTTGGAAGGTGGCGATGATGGTGCGTCTGCGCGCAGTGAAGGCCGGGGTAGTGACGGGCGTGCTGCTGGCTGTGGCGCGCATCTCCGGCGAAACCGCGCCGCTGCTGTTTACCGCGCTGAACAATCAGTTCTTCAGCGCCGACATGAATGCGCCGATGGCCAACCTGCCGGTCGTGATCTTCCAGTTCGCGATGAGCCCCTACGACAACTGGCGCTCCCTGGCATGGGGCGGGGCGCTACTGATCACGTTCAGCGTGCTGTTGCTGAACATCCTGTCGCGCACGCTGTTCCGCCAGAAAGTAACGTCTT
>DATBUE010000005.1:0-1506 GCA_036516375.1 Noviherbaspirillum sp.
CGGATTGCCTGGAAGTTACTTTTGCAGCCTCCTCGAATAGAATGGCGCGCTTTGCGATTGCGCGGGAGCGCCAAGGCGATAGTGCGAGGCCCGCGCATTCACTGGTGAGCAGGTGTGAACGCCATTGCGATGGCGGAAACAATTAACGCGGAACGCGCTCTCACTTTTATCGACATCGAACCGGGTCAACATGGCAACTTTCAATCGGCGCAAGACGAAGGGCGGAACGCCCGCCTTTGCACGCATCGGCCGCCTAGGGCGACGAAGCGGGGACACAGGGCGCGATTACAGGGCGGACGAGGTGCAAACGCGGCGCCGGCGCGGGATCTACCTGCTTCCCAACGCCTTTACGACGGCCAATTTGTTCGGCGGCTTCTTTGCAATTGTCATGGCAATGAATCTGCGCTTTGATCTTGCTGCAGTCGCCATCTTTGCGGCCATGCTGCTCGATACCGTGGATGGTCGCGTCGCGCGCCTGACGAATACGCAGAGCGAATTCGGCGCCCAGTACGACAGCCTGTCCGACATGCTGTCCTTCGGTGCCGCGCCGGCTCTTGTGGTGTACGAGTGGTCGCTGCGCGGAATGGACAAGCTGGGCTGGCTCGCGGCCTTCGTTTACTGTGCTGGCGCCGCGCTGCGTCTGGCTCGCTTCAACACCAACATCACGGTGGTCGACAAGCGCTTCTTCCAGGGCTTGCCCAGTCCGGCCGCCGCCGCCCTTGTGACC
The DNA here is from genome assembly GCA_036516375.1 of Noviherbaspirillum sp. GTDB lineage: Bacteria > Pseudomonadota > Gammaproteobacteria > Burkholderiales > Burkholderiaceae_D > Noviherbaspirillum. The sequence goes on from DATBUE010000005.1 coordinate 728, forward strand.
GGCTTTGTCTGGCTGATGGACGATATCGGCTTCAGCGGACCGGAGCTGAGCTGGTTTGCCTGGGCTATCACGCTGTATGCCGGCCTGACGATGGTGACGAACGTCCCGTTCTACAGCTTCAAGGAAGTCAATTTCCGCAAGTCGGTTCCGTTCATCGCGATCTTCCTCGTGGTGCTGGCCTTCGTGCTGATTTCCGTCGACCCGCCCAAGGTTTTGTTCGGCCTGTTCGTGTTGTATGGCTTGTCCGGGTACGCGGTTTTCTTCTGGCGCATGTTGAAGGGGCGGCCTGTAAGCATCGTTCAGACCAGCGAACAGGACGGGCTCGATGGGCGGGAGTGACAGTTGCGGTGCGTCGCGTTGCGCTTTTCCTTGATTGCGCTTATAGTCGCGCGGATGCTCCGCGCACTTCACCATCCCGCGTTTTACCCCAGCAGCAAGGTTTCACCCCTGCTGCTGTCGCTGTATCTGCTGGTTCCCCTGCTACTAGTGCGTTTCGCGCACTAAATTCCTTTCCCGACAATTCATGCAGTTCCTTGCTCATGCCACGACGGCAAGGGTGGGCGAAGAAGTATCCGTGGTTCCCTTAGCCGTTTTTTCTTCAGGAGTGCAGCATCATGGCCGACAAACTGATCATATTCGACACCACCTTGCGCGACGGCGAGCAATCGCCCGGTGCCTCGATGACCAAGGATGAAAAGATCCGCATCGCACGGCAGCTGGAGCGACTGCGGGTGGATGTGATCGAGGCCGGTTTTGCTGCTGCTTCGCCGGGGGATTTC
>DATBUE010000006.1:0-2208 GCA_036516375.1 Noviherbaspirillum sp.
TGTAATCCGCCGTGGCAAGGTAATCAGTCGCATGCCGGCATCGCATGCGGAGCTGCACTTGCCGGGACGGCCGGGGAAGGTCGATTTCCGCTTGAGGTGAGCGTTGGGCAGTGGCAGGGGAATGACATGAAAAAAAGAACGGCAAGGCGTTATCTGACAATCGGTTTCCTGACTCTGGCGTTGCTGGCGCTGGCCGTGTTCATCGGCTTGCGCTATGCAACCGCCATGCTCAAGGAACAGATCGAGCTGGCACTGGGGCCGGAGAGCGAAGTGCAGGAAGTGGTGGTCGGCTGGTCGGCGATCGAGTTGCGCGGCATACGCATTCGCGCCCCCAAGGGCTGGCCGGCCGACGATGCGTTGCGTGCCGAGAGCGTGACCGTGACGCCGGATATCGCCGGCCTGTTCTCCCGGCGCGTGCATGTGCCGCGCATCATCGTGACCCAGCCCTATCTGTCGGTGCTGCGCACGCGCGACGGCAGGATACGCCTGCTCCCGAGTCTTTTGGAGAAGCAGTCCAAGGGGGGCGAGGCTGGCGTGCCCGTCACGATAGGCAGCATCGTGCTGGAGGATGGCGTGCTCGAATTCTTCGACGCCAGCGTGCGTCGCCCCGCGCACAAGACGCGTCTGGAAAAACTGCAGGCCAAGGTCGACGACTTGCAGGTGCCGGCGCTGGCGGGACGTACGCGGCTGGAACTCGATGGCGTGGTCAAGGGTGTGCGCCGCAACGGCACGCTGAAGATCGCCGGCTGGGCCGAAATCGCCACGCGCGATTCCGAGATCCGCACCACCTTGCGCGGGATTGACCTGGTCGCGCTCGAACCCTATCTGATCAAGGCCAGCGAAACCGGCGTCAAGAAGGGCACGCTGGACCTGAGCCTGCAATCGAAGGTGAACAAGAAGCGCCTGCATGCGCCGGGCAAGGCCACGCTGGCCGACCTGGAGCTCAAGTCCGGCGGCGGCCCCTTCGCCACCTTCATGGGCGTGCCGCGCCAAGCCGTGATCGGCGCGCTGAAGAACCGCGACGGGCGCATCAGCATCGACTTCACTCTGGAAGGCAACCTGGACGATCCGAAGTTCTCGCTCAATGAAAGCTTTGCGCTGAAACTGGGCGCGGCCGTGGCCAACGGCCTCGGCATCAGCCTGGAAGGGATCGCGCGCGGAGTGGGTGGGGCCGCCGAGGGGATCGGCGGGGCGTTCCGGAGTTTGTTCGGGGAGTAGTAGCTTGCGGACACGGTTTGCCGGCCAAGGCATCCTGCCGTTGCAAGGGGTTTTCCTCTCAAGGGACGGCGGCATGAGGCAAAGGCAGGCGTGTTGGGCTGATGAAGCCAGCCCAACCTACAAGCCGCCAATCCAAGGAGTAGGTTGGGCTGACGCTTTACCAGCCCAACTTCCCGGCCCAAACTGGGTTCGCTCTCTTCGCTCACCGGCCTTCGGTCACCTCTCCGCTGCAAACGCGGATTTGCGCCCCACCAGCGCTTCCAGCATCGCCAGTTCTTCATCCTCATGGTTGACCACATGCGCCGCCAGCACCGCCGCCGGACCCGCGCTGCGGTCGATATAAACCGGGTATTCGTGGCGCTCCGCGCGCAGCGACTTGCGCCGGTTCGGGTCGCCCTTCGGCGCCAGTAGCGCACGTCCGCGGCACAGGCAGAAATAGGTGCGTGCCGGCTCGACTTCGATGTAGCAGGCGGCGTTGCGCAGGCCGATGGCGGCAGTCGGCGTATCGATATGGCGCTGGCCGGAACCGAAGGCAGCCAGCACCTTGCCGCTCCACACGCGCATCAGCTGCATGCCGGCCTGCTGCTCCAGCACCAGCGCGCTGTTTTCGCGCATCAGGAAGGCGCCGGCGCCAGTGACGAACACCAGCTCGGCGCCATCTCCGGTCTCCAGCTTCTGCCCGTATCCGATCGACTGCTCCGCACGCAACGGCTTGCTGTCGATGCGTACCTCGCCCTGCAGGCGCTGCACATTGCTGCCGCTGGCATCTGGCGCAGCGTGCAGCAGGACGGGCGCAAGAGCGAATCCACCGGCAGCAGTCATTCGGCGCAATACCCTGCGCCGCAGGGGCGAGGAGCAGGCATTCAAGTCGGAATCATTCATCGCTGTCTTCTCCCGCAAGTGGACAGGGGGCGCTGTAGTGGTGGCAGCATAAGGCGTTTGGCCCGGTAGCAAGCGCCTTTCCAAGCCATGCTCGGTGCATCGAAGGCT
>DATBUE010000007.1:0-2650 GCA_036516375.1 Noviherbaspirillum sp.
CGCTTCAGGTAGCTGAGGCTCGAATAGCCGGTCCCGAAGTCGTCGATCGATAGCTGCACGCCAAGGTCCTGCAATTGCTGCAGCTTGTTGATGTACAGCTCGGCGCTGTTCATCACTACGCTCTCGGTCAGTTCCAGTTCCAGGTGGCAGGGCGCCAGCGCCATCTGTTCCAGCGTGCTCGACACCGACGACACCAGATTCTCGTCCGCGAACTGGCGCGCCGACAGGTTGACCGAGACGCAGATGTTCGGCAGCCCCGCGTCCTGCCAAGCCTTGTTCTGCGCGCACGCGGTCTGCAGCACCCAGTCCCCGATCGGACCGATCAGACCGATTTCCTCCGCCAGCGGAATGAAGCGTCCCGGCGAGACCAGGCCCCAGCGCGGATGGCGCCAGCGGATGAGGGCTTCGGCACCCACGATGCGATGGCTGCGGATGTCGACCTTGGGCTGGTAGAACAACTCGAATTCCTTGCGTTCGATCGCGCGCCGCAGCGCCGTCTCCAGTTCGGCGCGTTCCAGCGCGCGTTCGCTCATCTCGCGCGAATAGAAGCGGAAGGTGTTGCCGCGCTCTTCCTTGGCTCGGTACATCGCGGTATCGGCGTTGCGCAGCAGGGTCTGCATGTTCTCGCCGTCCTCCGGGAAGAGGGCGATGCCGATGCTGGTGCTGGCGAATACCTCCCGTCCTTCAAGCTCGAAGGGCGTGCACAGCGCATCGAAGATCTTGCGGATGGCCGTGACTACATCGTCCACCCGCTGGATTCCGGTCAGAAGGATGATGAATTCGTCGCCCCCCGGACGCGCGACCGTGTCGCCCTCGCGCACCACCTCGCGCAGGCGAGCGGCCACGCCGAGCAGCAACGCGTCGCCGAAGGAGTGGCCGAAGCTGTCGTTGACGCCCTTGAAACGGTCCAGATCGAGAAACAGCAAGGCCAGTTGCGTGCGGTTGCGGCGCGCGTGGGCGATGGCTTGGCCGAGGCGGTCGTTGAGTAGGTTGCGATTGGCCAGGCCGGTCAGCGCGTCGTGATCGGCGAGGTATTCGATGCGCGCTTCGTAGGCCTTGCGTTCGCTGACATCGATGGCCACGCCGTCCACGCGCTGGACCAGGCCGCCGATATCGCCGATGGCGCGCGCCCGTTCCTCTATCCAGCGCACCGTGCCGTCCGGGCGCACGATGCGGTATTCCTGCACGATGCTGTCGCCACTACGCAGACGGGCATGGGCAGTGCGCACTGTCGGGCGGTCGTCCTGGTGGATTGCGTCGAACCAGAGTTGCCGGTCGCGATAGAAGGCTTCGACCGGATGGCCGTGGATCTTTTCCACCATCGAATTGAGGTAGATGAATTCGTGCTCGGTGGCGGACCACACCACGTTGTCGATCGAATCCAGAATGGAAGAGAGCTTGTCTTCGGTCGCGCGCAGGTTGCGCTCTGCTTGTTCGCGCGCGTTGCGCATGCGCAGCGTGGCCACGCCGAAGGCGATGTCATCTGCCAGACCCTTGAGCATGGCCATGTGTTCGCTGTCGAATCCCTCGGCGCCGCTTTCATGGATGGTCAGCACGCCGAAGGTGTGCCCCTGGCTGCGTAGCGGGAGCGATACGGCGAGGGCGGAGGGCAGGTCTTCTGTCGCTTCTTCGCCGTCTGGATCGGCGATGTCGATCACCAGCCACGAGCGTTCGCTGTCCGGAGGAGTGAGCGTGCTGTTTCCCTGGGCGCTCGCCTTTACCGACGGGGGCTGTCCGGCGCTCGCCAGACGGACGACCTTTTTTCCCTGTTCCCCGAAGTAATCGACCTGTGCACTGCGGTAGCCGCCGACGTCGACCAGGGTGCGGCAAGTGTCGTGCAGCAGGCCGGCTTCGTCGACTGCATGCACCATCACGTGATTGCATTCCGCCATCACGGTGCGCGCCCGAAGTGCGCGCCGCAGCACGCCTTGCGCATGATTGCGTTCCGCCACTTCAGCCATCAGTTGCTTGTGCTGGCTACGGATTTCGTCATACAGCGCAAGGTTTTCATATACCACTGCCAGTTGGGCGGCTACCGTGGTTGCAGCCCGTTCATCGACCTCGCCGAAGCTGTTGCCCTCACGCTTGTCTGCTACGCAAAGCCAGCCGAATACCTTGTCCTGCGAAGCGATCGGAACCGCCAGCAAGCCATGCAGTGGCTCATGCGCAGTCGGCAGGCCAATGGCCGTGCACACCTGCGCATGGTCGTCCACTTTCAGCACGCGCCGCGCATTCAGGACCGGAGCGAGCACGCCGTTTTTCGGGTCCGGCTGCTGCATCGCTGCCATGGTGGCAGCATCGAAGCCGCTACATGCGTAGTGGCGCCAGGCGCGGCCGTCGGTCGTGAGCATTCCGACGCTGCCGTAGGATGCCTCGCACAACTCTTGCGCCACGCGGCACGCGACCTCGAGTACGCGCTTCGTATCGCGTTCTGTCGAGAGTGTGATGCCGAGCTCGATCATTGTTGTCAGGCGCCGGTTCATTGCACGCTGTCGAGGCAGGGCATCGGATAGACGCCGCGCGAGCATAGGCAGGGCAGCATCCTCGGCAGACTCGCCTGCCGTATGTGCAAGCATTGCGCTGGTCGATTCCAGATCGAGCAAACACTGGTTCAATTGCTCGTCGAGCGCGGCGCCATACGCGTCTGCTG
>DATBUE010000008.1:0-6751 GCA_036516375.1 Noviherbaspirillum sp.
TGCCGATAAGTGCTTGATTCTATTTGCCTTGCAGAAACCTGCATACCACCCTGTGTCGGAGATTCCGCATCTCCCCGAGGATGCATTGCGGATTTTCGCGTGCAGTGCCGGGAGCAGGAGAAAGCCGCCCCTTCGGGTAGAATTCCGGGCTCGGGCACGCGCCTCTGCGCCCCCATCCGCCCTCCCCGATTCTCTTCCGGTTAACTCCATGCTCGACAACCTGACCCAGCGACTTGCCAAAGTCGTCAAGACCATGCGCGGTGAAGCCCGCCTCACCGAATCGAACACGGCCGAAATGCTGCGCGAAGTGCGCCTGGCCCTGCTCGAAGCCGACGTCGCCCTGCCCGCTGTGCGTGAATTCATCGCCAAGGTCAAAGAGAAGGCGCTGGGCGAGGAAGTCATCGGCTCGCTCACGCCAGGCCAGGCACTGGTGGGCGTGGTCCAGCGCGAACTGGCCGCCATCATGGGCGGCGACCTCGGCCCAGCCGCATCGCAACTGAATCTTGCAACCCAACCACCGGCTGTAATCCTGATGGCCGGCCTGCAGGGGGCCGGCAAGACGACGACGGTTGGCAAGCTGGCGAAGTACCTGCAGGAGCAAAAGCGCAAGAAAGTATTGACCGTCTCGACCGACGTCTACCGCCCGGCTGCGATAGGCCAGCTTCAGACGGTCAGCGGACAGGTCAGCGCCGACTTCTTTCCCTCCTCGCCGGAAGACAAGCCGGTCGACATCGCCCTGCGCGCGCTCGATCACGCCAAGCGCCACTATCACGATGTCCTGATCGTCGATACGGCCGGTCGACTGGGCATCGACGAGGCCATGATGCAGGAGATCGCTGCGCTGCACGGCGCACTCAAGCCGATCGAAACCCTGTTCGTGGTCGATGCAATGCTGGGCCAGGATGCGATCAATACAGCAAAGGCCTTCAATGACGCGTTGGCGCTGACCGGCGTAGTGCTGACCAAGCTCGATGGCGACGCACGAGGCGGAGCTGCATTGTCGGTACGTCATGTCACTGGCAAGCCGATCAAATTCACTGGCGTGGCGGAAAAGCTGGACGGACTGGAAGCCTTCGACCCCGAGCGCATGGCCAGCCGCATCCTCGGCATGGGAGACATCTTGGCGCTGGTGCAGGAAGCGCAGAAGGGGGTCGACATCGCGGCCGCCAAGGATCTGGCCGACAAGATCAAGGGTGGCGGCAAGTTCGACCTGAACGACTTCAAGGCCCAGCTCTCGCAGATGAAGAAGATGGGTGGACTATCCGGTCTGCTCGACAAACTCCCCGCCCAGCTCCAGCAGGCTGCCGGCAACGCCGACATGAATCAGGCTGAGAAGCAGGTGCGGCGCATGGAGGGCATCATCAATGCGATGACCCAGCAAGAGCGCGCAAAGCCCGAACTGATCAAGGCTTCGCGCAAGCGCCGCATTGCCGCAGGCGCCGGCGTTCAGGTGCAGGAGGTCAATCGCATGCTGTCGCAGTTCGAACAAATGCAATCCATGATGAAGAAGCTCAAGGGCGGAGGCATGATGAAGATGATGCGTGGGATGAAAGGCATGCTGCCGGGCCTGCGTTGAAAGACAGCCCAGGAGGGGCATCTTGCCCCTTGGCGGCACAGCAATCGGGCGCTCGAAATGAGCCCGACTTCAGAGGGAAAATCGAGGGGAACGTACATCGTCGCGTCCTACACACGTATTCGTGCTAAATCAAGCAAAAAAAACTTGCAACACCATGAAAAGCGCACCACTATTAGCGCTGCGTGATTTGACGCGAATTCCCAACACTTCCCCGTGAAGGAGGCTTGAAGATGGCAACCGCCAAAAAACCCGCGGCGAAAGCCGCAGCCAAGAAGCCTGCTGCAAAAAAAGCAGCAGCTAAACCCGCAGCAAAGAAAGCAGCCCCCGCCAAGAAGGCCGCTCCGGCCAAGAAGGCAGCAGCCAAGCCTGTAGCCAAGAAAGCAGCCCCCGCCAAGAAGGCAGCAGCCAAGCCCGCAGCCAAGAAAGTCGCCAAACCGAAGACCGCACGCAAGCCAAACGCCGCGTTCATGAAGCCGCTGACCCCGTCCGCCACCTTGGGCGCAGTGATCGGTGCGAATCCGTTGCCCCGCACAGAAGTCACCAAGAAGGTCTGGGACTACATCAAGAAGAACAAGCTGCAGGATGATGCCAACAAGCGCATGATCAATGCAGACGACAAGCTGAAAGCCGTGTTTGGCGGGAAGAAGCAGGTTTCGATGTTCGAAATGACCAAGCTCATTTCCGACCACCTGCAATAAGCTCTCTTTCCAGAGGCCAAACAAAAACGCCCGCATCGCGCGGGCGTTTTTGTTTTCTGAGAGATTTCGTTTGCTGCTTACCCCTTGCCGCAGCCTCAGGACTTGAACTCCCAATTGCGCCAGGCCGCCAGCACCGCATTCGGATACTGTGGCCGCCCTCTGCTCCCGTTATAGCGCCCCAGCGCCATAAACAGGTTGCCGCGCTCAAGGTCCAGATACAGACGCAAGATCGAGCATCCGTAGCGCAGGTTCGTCTGCATATGAAACAGCTTGCGACTGTCACTGTCACCGATCACGCGCGTCCAGAACGGCATGACCTGCATGAAGCCGCGCGCGCCGACCGGAGACACCGCGTACTTGCGAAAGGCAGACTCGACCTGGATCAGCCCCAGCACGAGTCCCGGATCGAGCCCGGCGCGTTTTGATTCATACCACACCGTTTGCAGGAATTCGATGCGCGTATCGCGATCCTTGATGCGGCGCTTCAAGCGATCGGACATTTCGCCGAGCCAGTTCAAGTAACCGATGCGCTGCTCGAAATCCTCGAAACGCGGCTGCGGCGGGCTGGCATCGCTGATGGCTCGTTGCAAGGCCAGCCGCACGCCATCGGCGAGCGCCTCCTCCTTCTGATTCCCGGCGCGCGCACTCGCCGACAAAACCAGCAGGACAACCAGAAACAGGCGGAACGACATCAAGGAAACGCGCGCGCCTTAGGCCGCCAGTCTAGCGCGCAGGAACGCGGCCATCTCGCCCTTGTCCACTGCCGTGGCAGCGGCGTCGCGTCGCCCCTGATATTCCAGCTTGCCATCCTTGAGTCCGCGTTCGCCGATGACCACGCGATGCGGCACACCGATCAGCTCCCAATCCGCAAACATGACACCGGGACGCTCGCCGCGATCGTCCAGCATCACATCGACTCCCGCCTCCTGCAGTGCAGCGTACAGGAGGTCCGTCTCTTCGCGCACGGTCGCGCTGCGCTCGTATCCCATTGGGCACAAGACCACCTCGAAGGGCGCCAGCGAGGCGGGCCAGATGATGCCGCGCTCGTCGAAGTTCTGCTCGATGGCGGCACCAAGAATGCGCGTGACACCAATGCCGTAGCACCCCATCTGCATCAACTGGGGCTTTCCACCTTCGTCCAGGTAAGTTGCCTTCATGTCTTCCGAATAACGGGTGCCAAGCTGGAAGACGTGGCCGACTTCGATCCCGCGCTGAATCGCGAGCGTTCCCTTGCCATCCGGCGAAGGATCACCTGCGACGACGTTACGCAGATCTGCAACCACGGGCTCGGGCAGATCGCGGCCCCAGTTGACACCGGTGAGGTGGAAACCTTCCTCATTGGCGCCGCAAACAAAGTCGCTCATGATGGCGACGGTATGGTCGGCCACAACACGAACCGGTTTCTTCGTGCCGATCGGCCCCAGGTAACCGGGCTTCGTGCCAAACCAATCAACGATTTCGGTTTCGCTGGCAAAGCGGAAGTGACCGAGGCCGGGTACCTTGCCAGCCTTGACTTCGTTGAGCTCATGATCGCCGCGCAATAGCAGCAGCCAGATTTCCGTTTGCTCGGGCGCCTCCTTTTCGACCGCCAGAACGATGGACTTCACGGTACGGGCAAGCGGCAAACCGAGCAAGGCGGCCACATCCTCGCAACGGGACATGCCCGGCGTGGCCATCTTGATAAGCGCTTGCGTCGCCGGCCCACGGGCGGTACTTGGGGCAAGCGCCGCGGCAGCCTCGATATTGGCCGCGTAATCCGATTCCGGACAGTAAACGAGCGCATCTTCACCGGTGTCAGCTATCACGTGGAATTCGTGCGAACCCGAACCACCGATCGCGCCATTGTCGGCCGCAACGGCACGGAACTGCAGGCCGAAGCGAGTAAAGATGCGCACATAGGCGTCATACATGGTTTTGTAAGACTGCTGCATTCCAGCTATGTCACGATCAAAGGAGTACGCATCCTTCATCGTGAACTCGCGTCCGCGCATCAATCCGAAGCGCGGGCGGCGCTCGTCGCGGAACTTGGTCTGGATGTGATAGAAGTTGATCGGCAATTGCCGATACGACTTGATCTCACCGCGCGCCACGTCGGTGATCACCTCTTCCGAGGTCGGCTGGATCGCATAGTCCCGGCCATGACGGTCCTTCACGCGCATCAACTCCGGGCCCATCTTTTCCCAGCGACCGGTTTCTTGCCACAACTCGGCCGGTTGCACGACCGGCATCAACAGCTCGATTGCCCCGGCCCGGTTCATCTCCTCGCGGATGATGTTTTCCACCTTGCGAATCACGCGCAGGCCGAGAGGCATGTAGGTATAGATCCCGGATCCCAGTCGCTTGATCATCCCCGCCCGCATCATCAGTTTATGGCTGATGATTTCGGCATCCGAGGGTGCTTCTTTTAAAGTGGAAATAAAAAATCGCGAGGCGCGCATGAGCGTGAATTCTTTTTAAAAAGAGGGAGTTATAATCGACCGCAATTCTATAGGATTAGCTGGCAGATGCCCCTTCCACCGAGCCACAATTCGTTTGCGTCCCGATCACGCGCCCCTTGCGGCGCGCCTGTCCGCGCTCGAAACTCAAGATGATGGAGAGCGTCTAGCCGCAGAAAGTATCGAGGTGCAATATGCTTGATCGTGAAGGCTTTCGCCCGAACGTCGGCATCATCCTGCTCAACACCCATAACGAAGTGTGGTGGGGCAAACGTGTACGCGAGCATTCGTGGCAATTTCCGCAGGGCGGCATCAAGTACGGCGAGACGCCGGAACAGGCGATGTACCGCGAATTGGAGGAAGAGATCGGCTTGAAGGCCGAACACGTGAAGATCATCGGCCGCACGCGCGACTGGCTACGCTACGAAGTGCCGGACCGGTTTATCAAGCGCGAAGTGCGGGGACATTACCGGGGGCAAAAGCAGATCTGGTTTCTGTTGCGCATGGTCGGCCGCGACTGCGATATCAATTTGCGGGGCACTGACCATCCGGAGTTCGACGCTTGGCGCTGGCACGATTACTGGGTGCCACTCGATGTCGTCATCGAATTCAAGCGCGAGGTATACCAGAAGGCATTACAAGAGTTGTCGCGCTTCCTGAATCGCACACATGAAGGCCGCCCGGGCGGTCGTTACCTGCGGCAGGGACACGCTCATCGCGCTGGAACCGAGTCCACTACGCAGAAAGCAAAACGGCAGAACGAGACCTAACCGAATGGCTCGCTTATTTTTTCAACAACTTGCGTCAGGCACCTTTCGTACGCTCGCGCGGCAATCATGGTGTTTCATGACCTTAGCGTCACTGGCCTTGGTTCTGAACACGGCACTGGCGCAGGAATTCTTCGGCTTGGCGCAAGAAGATCCCGACAATCCTTGGCAGGAAGCGCCGGTGCAATTGCCGCCCATGCCGCAGGACGTTGATTTGCAGCCGTTTTACGTCAGCGGCACCGCCACGCAAGCCTTTGCCGTTGATGAACGCTCCATCCGGACAGACCTGGATGGGGTGGTGCGTTTCACGCTGGTGTCGCGCAGCAGTGCTGGGGCAGTAAATACAAGCTACGAGGGAATTCGCTGCCGCACGCGCGAAGTGAAGCAGTACGCGTTCGGAAGAGCGGATGGTTCCTGGGTGGAGGCAAGAACCAGCAAGTGGAAGCAGATTGCCGGCACTCATGCAAACCGGTATCACGCCGTGCTCGCACGCGATTTCTTTTGTGATGACCGCGCCGTTAAAGGCAACGAAGAGGCGATTCGCTTCCTGTTGCGCAACCAGCAATCGGTTACGCCGTATTGAGATTTTTCGGCTGTTTCAGAGCAGCACCATGTTGTCGCGATGCACAAGCTCCGGCTCTTCGACATAGCCCAGGATGACTTGAATCTCGCTGGACGGGCGGCGCATGATGCGGCGTGCTTCAGCACTCGCATAATTACTGATGCCGCGGGCAATGGCTTCTCCCTGCTCATTTACACAGGTGATCACATCGCCTCGTCCAAACTCGCCGCCGACTTCAATGACGCCAATCGGCAGTAGAGACTTACCCTCCGAACGCAGTTTGGTCACTGCGCCCGCATCCAGCACGACGCGCCCCGCCGTGTGCAAGTGGTCGGCCATCCATTGCTTGCGCGCAGTTAACTGTGCCGTCTGCGCAATCAGGCAGGTGCCGATGGCCTCGCCCTGCGCAAGACGAGTGAGAACGGATTCCTCCCGTCCCCAGGCAATGATGGTATGCGCTCCCGACGTGGCGGCGCGCTTGGCGGCCAATATCTTGGTCAGCATCCCGCCACGTCCGATCCCGCTTCCCGCGCCGCCGGCCATTGCCTCAAGCGCCGGGTCTCCAGCCTGAGCTTCGTGCACGAACTCTGCGTCCGGATTCCTTCGTGGGTCGGCGGTATATAAGCCCTTCTGGTCGGTGAGAATGATCAGTGCATCACCCTCGATCAGGTTCGCCACGAGCGCGCCCAGCGTGTCGTTGTCGCCGAACTTGA
>DATBUE010000009.1:0-4907 GCA_036516375.1 Noviherbaspirillum sp.
CTACACGCGCTACAGCGCCGTGGTCGGCCTGCGCATTCCGCTGTTCGGTAGCCGCGACGTGCTGATGCAGAACGTGCGCGTGGCGGAGTCCGACGTCGCCGCCGCCGAGGCACGTCAACAAGTGGCACGCATGGAAGCCTTGAAAGGCCTGCGCTATGCCTATGTCGAACACTATTACCGCAGCCAGCAGGCACGCCTGGCCGACACCTTCATGCAGGGCGAACCGGAGATGCACACGATGCTGGAGCGGCGGCGCAGCGCGCGCATGCTGCTGGACGCCGAATACAAGACGCTGCGCACGGCTTTCCACGCCGCGCGCAACGACATCAGCGTCGCGCACGCCGCAGCCGCCGACAGCGCGGAGAAGATCCGGCTGCTGACCGGCCACACCGCAACGCAATTCGAACTGCAAGCCCCTGCCCTGCCCCGCGCCTGCAAGGTTCCGGCACGCGATGCGCAGGAGCCGCTGCGTCATCCCGCGCTTGCGCTGTATGCCTCGGCGCTGGAAGAAAAACGTCGCGCGCTTTCCCTGGCTCGCCCTGCACGCCCGCGTTCGGCGCTGACCGTCAGCCACGGCGTGCACGACTATCGCCATGGCAGCAGCGGCAACAGCACTGCGCTATCGCTCGACCTCGAGTTTCCGTTGGGCGGAGCGAATGCGCACAGCGCCGCGCACAAGCTCGCGCAAAGCGAAGTGGCCAAGGCCGAGCTTGAATTCGACCTTCAGAAAAGCGAATACCTGGCGGCGCTGCACAAGGCCGAACGCGACCTGGAAGTGGGCCGCCGCCACGTGACGCTGGTGACGCAAAAGCTGGATGCCTCGAAGGAAGCGCAGCGCGTGGCGCGCCTGCGCGCGTCGCGCCCCGAGGGCGACGCAATCGAGCAGATGGTCAAGGCCAGGGCCGGGCTGTACCAGGCTTACCACGAGCACGTGGAAGCACAGCTGCGGCTGGCCAAGGCGAGGATAGACCTGATGGGCCTGACCGAATGCGAAGCCGCGCCGGAGCAACCGGTGGACGTGATGCAGGAAGCCACGCCCTTGCTGACGCAAGCCCTGCTGTCGGGCGATGTACTGGCATCGAAGGGAGGAAGCCGGCATGCCCTGAAGGACGGCAAGGCCGCGCGCGAAGTGCCGGTACTGGGTTGGTATGCCTGGCACGCCCTCAAGCACTTCGATCCGGCCCGCGCGAACCGCTTCTGGGCGCGCATACCGGCCACCGACCGCGTGCTGCTCTCGCTCACCGGTGCGCAGATCAAGAGCCTCAAAACCAGTGCGGCCACACGCCGGCAACTGGGCGCCTTCCTCGCCTCTGCCCGCAAGCGCAACGTCAAGGTGGCGATGTTGCTGGGCGACCCCGGCTGGGTATTGCCGGGTGAGCGCGACAAGCTGGTGACGCTGGTGCGCCAACTGAAGGCATTTCCATTCTCGGGCGTGCATCTGGACATCGAACAAAGCCAGCTTCCGGCCGCGCAGCACGCGCAGTGGGCGCCGGGCCTGTTCGAGGTGGTGCGGGCGGTGCGGGCCGAAACCAACTTGCCGGTTGCGGTGTCGCTGCATCCGCGCGATGCCCGCGTCGACGGCCTGCTCGCCGGCCTGCAGGCGGCCGGCGCCGAGGAAGTCGCCCTGATGCAGTACTCGACCAACCAGGAAAAGGTGTCGGCCAACCTGGCCGAACTGATGCGCGAGAACCGCACGCTGCGCTTCAGCCTGGCCCAATCGATCGAACCCATCCTGTCCCGGGAAGAAAGCTATGCCAGGAAGCCGGAGAAGGTGGCCACGACGGCATGGCTGAACATCGCCTCGCGTCTGCAGGCCGAACCGAACTTTGCCGGAATCATCATCCAGTCCCTCGACGATTACCTGAACGGAGCCTTGCGTCATGAAAATTAGATTCAGCAGCGACCCCCAGGTCGCACACGAAACCAATGGCCTCGCGGTGCGCTACGCCGCCAGCAAGCGCCAGATCGCGAACTGGCGCTGGCGCATCCTGGTGCTGTTCGTGCTCGCGCCGCTGATGATCTTCGCCGCGCGCCAGTTGTACAGCGCGGTCTGGGCCGACATGCCCGGCTTCATCGTGATGGATGAAACCGTCATGCGCGCGCCGGTGGGCGGACGCATCGTCAGCACGGTGCAGGTCGGACAGGCGGTACGTGCAGGAGACACGATTGCGCGACTGAGCAACGAGGTGCTGGAGAAGGAATATGCAACGCTGCTTGAGAATGAAAAGTCCGCGCGTCCTGTGACACCGACGAGCGCTGTGCGCCATGCCGGCAGCCAGGACGTGCTCGACGAAGCACGGGAAATGGTTGAGTTGCGCCGGGAGCAGTACACGAAGATCAGCGAGCTGGCTGAACAGAGTGCAGCCACGCAAGCCGAGGTCGCCGCCGCATTCGTTGCACTGATGAATGCGCAGCGCGACCTGCGCGACGCACGCGCGCAGACAGCAGGCGGCACGATGCCGGTGTCGGCGCGCCCCGCACTGCGGCGCGATCCGCGTATCGCCGAGGTGGAGGCGATGCTGGAAGCGCTGCAGATCAAGGCGACCGATTCCGGCATGGTCGCGCAGGTATTTGCCAAGCAGGGCGAGTGGGTGATGCCCAACGCCGAAGTGGCTACGCTACGGCTGCAAAAGCCGGCGAAGATCGAAGTCTTCGTGGAACCGTCCTGGGCCAAGTACGCCACCGTGGGAAGCTGGGCCAGCGTGAAGTTCTTCGATGGTTATGCGCATCGCGCGCGGGTGCGCGAAGTCAAGCTGCAGGCGCAGCGCCTGCCGCCGGATCGCGCCAATCCTCTGACCGTGCGCCACCATTCTGTCGTGGTGCTGCTGGAGCCGGACCAGAGCCTGCCCGCGCAATACCAGGTGAACGTGTTGCCGGTGAACGTGCAATTCGACCGCGGCCTCTCGGTCGAGCGCCTGGCGTTCTGGAAAACGCAGCCGGAGCACGTGGCGGCGCGTTGAGGGCACCGCCACGCGATGCAAGCCGGTTCCCGAAGGCAGCCCGGCTTGCATCGTTCCCTGCCCTGCTCAGGGCAGGATCGAGTATCCGGCGTAGTCGTGGATTGCCAGTCCGCCGAAACCCGCGTTGCCCTCATACGTGGACACCACGGTCGACAACGCGGCGTTCATGCCGGCCTGCTTCTCCTCGCAGAAGGTGATTTTCACCGGCTCCAGTCCGCAGGTGGTCTCCACGCCGACGTAGCTGACCTTGCCCTTTTTGGCCGCGTAATTGATCGGATGGTCGGCATGGTAGGTGATGCTGTCGGGGCCGGTCGCATAGTCGCGATAGGCCATCAGCGTGGTGCTATCGGACTTGTCCACCATCCATTGCGCCAGCGTCTTGGTCACGCCGCTGCGCGTGATCTTGATCGTGCGGTAGCTCATCGCGATATCCGCATTCAGGCGCAAGCTGGGATCGCGCGCCTGGCGCAGCTTGGTGTACAGGTCGATCAACTGGTTGCCGTAGCTGACCTGATTGTTGGCCCAGCCGGGAAGCGAATGCGGCTCGACATCGAAATGCAGCGCGACCGGCTTCGCGCCCGTCAAGCCCTTGACGAAGGCATTGGCCTTCTTGACCTGGTCGAGGGCGAGCTGGTGGTTTTCGGTCAGCGCCCAGTCGTGCGAGGCAAGCAGCAGTTCGACGCTGATGTCCTTCGAGGCCGCCAGATCGATGAAGGCAGCCAGCTCCTGCGGCGTGTCGCGCATCAGCCATTGCGCACTCACGTACACCGACGTGATTTTCCGGTCCACGGCAAAGTCGATCAGCTTCTGGCGTGCGCTGGCGGTCTTGATGTCGCTGTCGCGCCACGACCACATGCCGCGATGGACCGACGGTGCCGCGGTGGCAACCGTGGCACCGCCGTGCAGTTCCACTGCCGGCCCGTCATTGACGGAGCTGGCTTCGTCCGGATCGAAGGTGGGACTGGCTTCGGCTTGCTCGTCGATGTGGGCTACCGGGGCCTCAGCGCCATCGGTAGAGACATCGGTGGAGACAGCGATGGTGGCTTCGGTGGAGGCGAATTGCGCCCCCTGAGTCGGACTCTCACCGGCAAGCTGATCATCGGTGCTGCCGCCACCGCAGGCGGCAAGAACGAGCGTGAACAACAAGGTGCTGCAATGGGTGACGCGCAAGGACACGAGGTTCTCCTGAAGCATTGAGGAATGCGTCGGAGCAGGGAATGAACGGTACGGCCCGCTGCTTCAAGCTGCAACGAGGTGCCGCGGCCCGGCCGGGGGCAAGCACGGCAAGGAGGAGCGTAAGGTGCTGCTCATGCTCGCAGGCATGTTCATTTCACTCCGAACTTGGCTTGGAGCGCTTTCCATGCGGAAAGGTTCTGCACGGAAACTAACCAGTTGTAAGCGTTTGCTACTTCCGGTTTCACCCTTTGCGCCTGCGGGCAGGAGCTACAGAGCGGATTCGTCCTGCTGGGCTCATTCGAGGCCGGGGCGGATTGTAGTGATCAAGTATTTTCAGGCCCCCCAATAGATAAAACTGGTACCTGCGGTCGATACGCGGGCTTGCCGCATGTGGTGGCGGTCACCGACCGCAAGGGCCACGCCAAGCTCTCAGCGCTGCAAACCGGGATTGAACCGAGTGCAAAGCCTGCTGTGCGACAGCGGCTATACGGGCGAGCCCTTCGCCCAAGGCGTCCGGGCGACGCGGGGCGAGGATGTTTGGGTGCAAATCGCCACACGCAGTGAATGGCACACCATCAAGGTGATGCCCAAGCGCTGGATTGTTGAACGCAGCTTTGCCTGGCTCGACAAAAACCGCCGTCTGTGGAAAAACTGCGCGCGCTGGCCTAATACCAGTCTGCAGTTCATCCACTTGGTGTTCCTGGCCTTGTTACTCAGAAGATCGTGAACACGTTCTAACGACGGTTGTTCTCTTCCATTTTCGCCAACACT
>DATBUE010000010.1:0-8061 GCA_036516375.1 Noviherbaspirillum sp.
GCGTGGGTACGCCGGAAGACCTGGTGCAGGCGGTGGCCAACGGCATTGACATGCTGGACTGCGTCATGCCGACGCGCAACGCGCGCAATGGCTGGCTGTTCACGCGCTTCGGCGATATCAAGATCAAGAATGCCCGCTACAAGGACGATGATCGTCCGCTCGACGAAAGCTGCGACTGCTATGCCTGCCGCAATTTCTCGCGCGCCTACCTGTACCACCTGCACCGTGCCGGCGAAATCCTCGGGGCACGCTTGAACACGATCCACAACCTGCATTACTACCTGCAACTGATGCGCGAGATGCGCGAAGCCATCGATGCCGGACAGTTTGCGGTGTTCGTGGCGCGCTTCCATGCCGACCGCGCGCGCGGTGCAGGCTGAAGCCTGCGCACTCTTCATCAGCTTTTCCCTGCCCGGCGCGGGAGAGGCCCGGTGCTAAAATGCCGGGCTGATTTTTCCACCACTATAACGAGAGGACACCGTGTTCATTTCCAATGCCTATGCACAAGCGGCTGGCGGCGCTCAAGGCAGCATGCTGAGCTTCCTGCCGATCATCCTGATGTTCATCGTGTTGTACTTCCTGATGATTCGTCCGCAGATGAAGCGCCAGAAGGAACACAAGTCCATGATGGAAGCGCTGAACAAGGGCGATGAAGTGGTGACCGCCGGCGGTGTGGTGGGGCGCATCACCAAGGTCTCCGACGCCTATGTGACGATCGAAATTTCCGAAGGCACCGAGATCGTGGTCCAGAAGAACGCCGTCGCCACGCTCCTGCCCAAGGGCACGCTCAAGTCCTTGTAATCCGGCCCCATGCCTCGCGGAACGCGTTCGCGTTCCGCCTCCGACAGTCGAGTCCCATGAATCGCTATCCCCTCTGGAAATACCTGATCATCGTGATCGCACTGATCTTCGGCGTGATCTACACGATTCCCAATTTCTTCGGCGAGTCGCCGGCCGTGCAGATCAGCAGCGCCAAGGCCACCGTGAAGGTCGAACCCGAGCTGTTGGACCGTGTCGAGCGCATCCTCGCCGACTCCGGCGTTCCGGCGCAGTCGATTTCCTACGACACGCTCGGCAACCAGGGTACGGTGCGAGCACGCTTCGTCGATGAAGACACGCAGTTCAAGGCCAAGACCTTGCTCGAGCGTGAGTTGAACGCAAATCCGGCCGATCCGACCTACATCGTGGCATTCAACCTGCTGCCGAATACGCCGCAGTGGCTGCAGAGCCTGGGTGCCGCACCGATGTACCTCGGCCTCGACTTGCGGGGAGGCGTGCATTTCCTGATGCAGGTGGATTCGAAGGCGGTACTGGACAAGCGCGTGCAGGGCTTGCAGGCCAGTGCACGCTCCTTGTTGCGCGAAAAGAACGTGCGCCATGCCGGCATCGAGCGTCAGGGAGAAAACGTGGTGGTGCGCTTTCGCGATGCCGAAACGCGCGATCGTGCACGCACTGTGCTGACATCCGAACTCTCGGACCTGACCGTACAGGAAGCGGGCGAGGGAGAAGACTTGCGGCTGGTGGTCGGCTTCCGGCCTGAGTCCTTGCGCAAAGTGGTGGACGGGGCAGTCAAGCAGAACATCAGCACCTTGTCCAAACGCGTCAATGAACTCGGCGTGGCCGAACCGGTGATTCAGCGCCAGGGTGCCGACCGCATCGTCGTGCAATTGCCGGGCGTGCAGGACGTCTCGCGCGCCAAGGACATCATCGGCCGCACCGCGACGCTGGAAGTACGCTTGGTCGACGATACCGTGATGCGCGGCACCGAAACCACGGCTGCGATTCCGCTTGGCTCGGAACTGTTCCGCGTCGGGCGCGGCGCACCGGTCGTGCTGTACAAGGAACCGATCATCACCGGCGAGTACATCTCCAGCGCCGCGCCGACCTTCGACCAGAACAACCAGCCCGCGGTCGGCATCGATCTGAATGGCGATGGCGGGCGACGCATGCGTGAAGCCACGCGCAGCCGGATCGGCAAGCCGATGGCAATCGTGCTGTTCGAGAAGGGACAGGGCGAGGTGTTGACGGTTGCCACGATCCAGGACGAACTCGGTTCGCGCTTCCAGATCACCGGCGTTGGCTCGCCTCAGGAAGCCAACGACCTCGCGCTGCTGCTGCGCGCCGGCTCGCTCGCCGCACCGATGGAAATCATCGAGGAGCGTACGATCGGGCCGCAACTGGGGGCCGACAATATCTCCAAGGGCTTCGACTCGACGCTGTACGGCTTCCTGATCATGGGCGCCTTCATGATCATCTACTACCACTTGTTCGGCCTGTTCAGCGTCGTCGCGCTGGGCGTGAACCTGATGTTGCTGGTGGCGATCCTGTCGATGATGCAGGCCACGCTGACTCTGCCCGGCATGGCGGCCATCGCCTTTACGCTGGGTATGGCGATCGATGCCAACGTGCTGATCAACGAGCGCATTCGCGAGGAGTTGAGGGCCGGCAACACGCCGCAGTCGGCGATTGCGATGGGCTTCGATCGCGCCTGGGCCACGATTCTCGACTCCAACATCACCACGCTGATCGCGGGCCTGGCTCTGCTGCTGTTCGGCTCGGGTCCGGTGCGCGGCTTTGCAGTCGTGCATACGCTGGGGATCCTGACTTCGATCTTCTCGGCGGTGTTCGTCTCGCGCGGCTTCATCAATCTCTGGTACGGACGCAAGAAGCGTCTTTCCACGCTGTCGATCGGACAGGTGTGGAAGCCAAATAGCTGAACAACATGGCAGTGGCGCGTCGGCCTAGACGCGCGCTGCGCTAGAAAGGAAAGCAATGGAGCTGTTCAGGATCAAGAAAGACATACCGTTCATGCGGCACGCGTTGATACTCAACGTGATCTCGGCCGCCATGTTCTTCGCCGCGGTGTTCTTCCTCTTCTACAAGGGCTTGCACCTGTCGATCGAATTCACCGGTGGCACGGTGATGGAAGTTACCTACTCCAAGCCTGCGGATCTGCCGCAGATTCGCCAGAGCATCGAGAAGCTGGGTTATACCGACACTCAGGTGCAGAGCTTCGGCACCGCGCAGGATGTGCTGATCCGCATGCCGAGCAGGAAGGGCGAGACATCGGCTCAGCAGAGCGAAAAGGTGATGGCTGCCCTGACCGCCGGCGATCAGCAGGTGCGCTTGCAGCGCGTCGAATATGTCGGGCCGCAGGTCGGCGAGGAGCTGGCGCACGACGGCTTGATGGCGCTCGGCATGGTCATCCTGGGCATCATGATCTATCTCGCCGTGCGCTTCGAATGGAAGTACGCGGTTTCCGCGATCATCGCCAACCTGCACGATGTGGTGATCATCCTTGGCTTCTTCGCCTTCTTCCAGTGGGAATTCTCGCTGACCGTGCTGGCCGCGGTGCTGGCGGTGCTGGGCTATTCGGTCAACGAATCGGTGGTCGTGTTCGACCGCGTGCGCGAAACCTTCCGCGATCGCCGCAGCAACAAGATGACCACGCCGCAGGTGATCGATCATGCGATTACGCGCACCATTTCTCGTACCGTGATTACTCACGCATCGACCGAGATGATGGTGCTGTCGATGCTGATCTTCGGTGGCCCGACGCTGTTCTACTTCGCGCTGGCACTGACCATCGGCATCCTGTTCGGTATCTATTCCTCGGTGTTCGTCGCCGCCGCGGTGGCCATGTGGCTGGGGGTCAAGCGCGAGGACCTGATCAAACCGGTCAAGGAAAAGGACGAGACCGACGGTGCGGTGGTCTGATCGTCTCGAATGCCAACCGGCCTGCGGGCCGGTTTTTTCGTTTACAGCTCTGTTGGGAGAGAGGATGAAAATACGCGTATGGGATCTGCCGTTGCGCTTGTTCCACTGGGTATTGGTGCTGCTCTTGATCGTGTCCTTCGTCACCCAGTATGTGGGCGGCAATGCGATGGACTGGCACTTTCGTGCGGGGTATGCGGTGCTGGTGCTGGTCGCGTTTCGTCTGATATGGGGTTTCGTGGGCCCGCGTTATGCGCGCTTTTCCAGTTTCATCTACGGTCCCTCGACCATCCTCGGTTATCTGCGCAGCAGGCAGGGCAAGCAGTATCTCGGGCATAACCCACTCGGCAGCCTGTCCGTCTTTGCCTTGCTCGGCGTCGTGCTGGCGCAAGCCGTGACCGGTATGTTCGCCAACGACGACATCGTCAACGAGGGGCCGCTGGTGCGTTTCATCAGCAAGGACTTGTCGGACCAGTTGACCTGGATTCACAAGGATGTGACGGCTTGGCTGCTGCTAACGCTGGTTGGCCTGCATCTGCTGGCTCTCGTCTGGTACGCGGTCGTCAGGAAGCGCAACCTTGTCATGCCGATGATTTCCGGCGACCAGGAAGTCGGAGCCGCCGAAGTCGCACCGCAGCCTGCGCAGGATTCGTGGAAGCAGCGCCTGCTGGCGCTGGCGATCCTGACACTGCTGAGCGCCGCCATGGTGTGGCTGGTCAACTTGCGTCCGACCTATCTGTAGGATCGATGGCATAAAAAAACCGGGGCTCGCCCCGGTTTTTTCATGTATGCGTCGCGGCATCAACGGTTGCGGAAGTTGTCGTGGCAAGCCTTGCAGGACTGACCTACCGCGCCGAACGCAGTACGCAACTGTCCTTGGTCACCACTGCGCGCGGCTGCCGACAGCTTCTGCACCTCGGCCTGCAGCTTGTCCGCGGCGGCGCGGAACTTGTCCGGTTGCTGCCAGACTTCCGGCTTGGCCTTGCTGTTGGCTTCGGAGCCCGGCACGAAGGCATGCCACGGCAGCTTGCTCATCATCTCGATAACAGCGACATCGGCTTCCACCGCCGCCTTGTCGTAAGGACGCTCGCCCTTGACCACAGCGCCGACGCGACCCATGTGGGCGGCCATCACGCTGAAAGCGGACTGGCGGTAATCGATGGCATCTTCGACCTTGGCGAACTGCGCCTGCGCGGCCATCGGCAGCGCGAGCACGACAGCAAAGGCGAAACCGGCGAATGCTTGCTTCATACAGGCTCCTTGAATCAGGTGAGGGATGTTCGGGCCCGGCAGAGCGCCGGGCCAGCGGAATGTAGCAGAAAGGAAAAACCCCTGCTCATGGCAGGGGTGAATGTATTCCTGAGCGCTGAAAGTCAGATTGCCCGCGCCAGTTCGGCCGCGAGGCCGGTGTAGTTCGCCGGGGTCATGGCCAGCAATTGATCCTTGGCTTGCTGCGGAATCGCAAGGCCATTGACGAACTCGCGCAGCGCTTCCTTCGAAATGCCCTTGCCGCGTGTAAGTTCCTTCAATTGCTCGTACGGGTTTTCGATGCCGTAGCGGCGCATCACCGTCTGCACCGGCTCGGCCAGCACTTCCCAGGTGGCGTCCAGGTCTTCGGCCAGTCGCTGCGGGTTCACTTCCAGCTTGTTCAAGCCGCGCAGGCAACTGTCGTAGGCCAGCAGCGTGTACCCGAAAGCGACGCCGATGTTGCGCAGTACGGTGGAGTCAGTCAGGTCGCGCTGCCAGCGCGAGACCGGCAGCTTTTCGGACAGGTGCTTGAGCACGGCGTTGGCCAAGCCCAGGTTGCCTTCCGAATTCTCGAAATCGATCGGATTGACCTTGTGCGGCATCGTGGACGAGCCGATTTCGCCGGCCTTGGTGCGCTGCTTGAAGTAGCCGAGGGAGATGTAACCCCAGATGTCACGGTTCAGGTCGAGCAGGATGGTATTGGCGCGAGCAACGGCATCGAACAGCTCGGCCATGTAGTCGTGTGGTTCGATCTGGATCGTATACGGATTGAAGGTCAGGCCCAGGCGTTCCTCGATCACCTTCTTCGAGAATGCCGGCCAGTCGAAATCCGGATAAGCCGAGAGGTGGGCGTTGTAGTTGCCGACCGCACCGTTCATCTTGCCGAGGATTTGCACCTGAGCGATGCGCTGTTGCGCGCGCTGCAGGCGCGCGACCACGTTCGCGATTTCCTTGCCGAGGGTAGTCGGGCTGGCCGGCTGTCCGTGCGTGCGCGAGAGCATCGGCAGCTCGGCATTGGCATGTGCGATTTCGGTCAGCTTGGCGACCAGGGCTTGCAGTGCCGGCAGCAGTACGGCATCGCGCGCTGCGTTCAACATCATGCCGTGCGAGGTGTTGTTGATGTCTTCCGACGTGCAGGCGAAGTGGATGAATTCCGAGGCTGACACCAGTTCGGGCATGTCCTTGACCTTCTCCTTGAGCCAGTACTCGACTGCCTTCACGTCATGGTTGGTCACCGCTTCGATTTCCTTGATGCGCGCAGCATCGATTTCCGAGAATTCGCGCGCGAGCTTGTCGAGCAAGGCGTTGGCCGTGGCGGAGAAGGGCTTGATTTCGGGGAAGCCGGCATTCGAGAGTGCCTGCAGCCAGGCGATCTCCACTTTCACGCGATGGTGCATGAACCCCGCTTCGGAGAGGATGGGACGCAGGGTGTCGGTCTTGGCGGCGTAGCGGCCGTCCAGCGGCGAAAGGGCGGAGAGCGGAGAAAGCGACATGATGAAAACGGCGGGAAGGTTGAGAAAGCGGCCAGCGCGCGAATGGACCGGGAGCGGCAAACGGTGGTTGCGGACAGGGTCGCGGCGTGCGGAAAGCGCGCATTCTATCACCCGCGTTCGGGCCTTCTGACGCAGGGGCGGGCCCGGAAAGGGCTGAGGTGGGGGAATGCTATAATCGCCGCCCGCTCTAGGATACGAAGCTATGAAACTGATCGGTTCCCTCGCAAGTCCGTATGTGCGCAAGGTGCGTGTTGCCATGGCCGAGAAGCGGCTCGATTACGAGTTCATCCTGGAAGACGTCTGGAGCCGCGAGACCACGATCCTGCAATCCAACCCCTTGGGCAAGGTACCTTGCCTGGTGATGGAAGATGGTGGCGCGATGTTCGACTCGCGCGTGATCGTCGAGTACCTGGACACCCTGTCCCCGGTCGGAAAACTGATACCTCCCAATGGACGCGAGCGCGCTGAAGTCAAGTGCTGGGAAGCGCTGGCCGATGGCGTGGCTGACGCAGCTGTCGCCGTGCGTCTGGAGCGCACGATGCGCCCGCAGTCCCAGCAGAATGAGGACTGGGTGCAGCGTCATCTGATCAAGGTGGATGCCGGCCTCAAGGCGATGTCGGAAGGGCTGAAGGACAAGGCGTATTGCACGGGCACGCATTACACGCTGGCCGACCTGGCCGTGGGGTGCGTGCTGGGCTGGCTCGATTTCCGCTTTCCGGAGCTGGACTGGCGCGAGCGGCATCCCAATCTGGGCAAGCTCTACGAAAAACTGGCGGAGCGACAGTCATTCAAGGACACCGTGCCAAGATAAGAACGGCACAAGAAGACCGACCACAAAAAAGGGCAGCAATCGCTGCCCTTTTTTCATGTGTGGAGAATCTGGGGAATCACGATGCGTCAGCCATTTGCGACTGCAGATAGTTCTGCAGGCCGATCTTGTTGATCAGGTCGAGCTGTGTTTCCAGCCAGTCGATGTGTTCCTCGGTGTCTTCCAGGATTTCTTCCAGCAGCATGCGCGAGACATAATCGCCGGCTGCTTCGCATGCCTTGATACCGTCACGCACTGTCTGCTGCGCGGCTTGCTCGAGTTTCAGGTCGCACTCCAGCATCTCGGGCGTCGATTCGCCAATTAGCAGCTTGTTCAAGGCCTGCAGATTGGGCAGGCCGTCAAGCATCAGGATGCGGTCGATCAGCTTGTCCGCATGCTTCATCTCGCCGATCGATTCGTCGTACTCCTTTTTGCCCAGCTTTTCCAGGCCCCAGTGGCGATACATGCGTGCGTGCAGGAAGTACTGGTTGATGGCCGTGAGCTCGTTGGTCAACTGCGCGTTGAGCACGCGGATGATGTTCGGATCGCCTTTCATGTTCACTCCTGCGGTGATGGTCGGAAACGAGCACGCGCGGCGCGCGAGTCACTCGAAGGCGCACATCTTAACGCAGGATGCAGTCTGCTCAGGCGGCGATGGCGACAGGGCGGGCCAAGGGAAGAAAGGACGACTGACTTTCGCGCACGCCGTCTTCGAGATGGGCACGCAGCACCGTCTTCGCGCAGGAGTGGCACTTGCCGCAGCAGGTGCCAATGCCGAGTTGCTCGCGAAGTTCGGGC
>DATBUE010000011.1:0-2753 GCA_036516375.1 Noviherbaspirillum sp.
GCACGAATGAAGCGCATGTCGAACCCCGGCGGGGGCAGCCAGCGCGAAAAGTGGACGGGATTGGCCCACATCTCGAACACGGATTCGATTGGTGCATCGAAGCTGCGGTGGATGACGAACCTCTCCTTGCCCGACGTCTCCTTTTCCAGGAATTCCGCAAGCCGGTCCCAGGTGGCGTCGCCACCCGCCTGCTTGATGAACTTGCGGATCTGCTCAGCCGCCTCGGGCGTTGCGAGACTCATTCGCATCTCCATACGCGTCTTGCCGCCGATGTCCGAGAACTGAACCGTCACGCGAAAGAGCGGCGGCCGGTCATCGTAAGCGCCGTGGTCATAGACCAGTCTGGCGTGGCGTTCGACTTCGAGGTAGTGCGTCCTGTTCGGGTAATCGACCCCGTCCGGACCGTGCATCGTGTAGTGCCAGCTTCCTCCTGGCCGCAAATCCTTGTCATGGGTGGTGAGCGTGAACCCGCGCGGCCCCCACCATTGCGCAACCTGCTCCGGGTCCGTCCAGGCATCCCAGACCAATTCCACCGGCGCGTCGTAGATGCGGGTGATGTGCAGCTCGTTCGATCTATTTTTTTCGCCCATCTTTTTTTCCTTTCGTGTTGTTCGCTGTGGTGACGGTTTTCAAATAAGCATCGAGGCGATCGAAACTCTCTTCCCAGAACACCCGGTACTGTTCCATCCAGTCGGCCGCGTCCTTGAGGGCCTCCCCGTTGAGCTTGCAGGGCCGCCATTGGGCTTGTCGTGTCTTGATGATCAGCCCGGCCCTTTCCAGAACCTTGATGTGCTTGGTAATGGCGGGCAGGCTCATGTCATTCAGAAAAGGTTGCGCCAGATCGGAGACATTGGCTTCTCCCTCGGCAAGGCGGGCGAGCATCGCGCGGCGGGTAGGGTCGGCGAGCGCCGCAAAGGTCTGGCTGAGGTTGTCTTGCACCTTATTACACCGTTTGATTAATTAACTTGTTGGTTAACCATAGCTTGCGATTCCGGCTGGGTCAAGCCGGCGCTACGCGCATCGGTACCCGGCCTCGACGTCCTGCATCTCCGCTGTGGTGCATGGTGAGCAAGGAAAACCCTGTTGCTCTTGCCTCCACACAGCGATCCGCGCCCTGTGTGCGCCAAAACGCGAATTTTGTATCGATCAGGCGCAACCAAATCCGCTGTGTCCTGTCGTAGTTGTTCTCTGACGAAACGTTGCGCATGGCAAATAAAACAACCTGCCGCTGCGCATTGCCTTGAAGTCTTGTAAGGCAAGAACCAACACAGGAACCTGATGCCCACATTTTCAAAAGTGTTTGACTCCGCCAAGAACATGTACGTCCGTGCCGCCCTTTTGCTGCTGGTCGCAGCCGCCGCGATCGCCTTCGCATTCCGGCCGCTGACGCTGCCCGAAGCCGCGCCGATCGTGCAATCGCAGGACATCACCGAAATCACACGCCTGGCTGCCGAGAAGGACAAGCTGGAATACCTGCTGCTGGCCAACCCGCTCTCCGACTTCCCGCGCTATGTCTTCAAGTTCAAGGATGCGGCGCAGATCCACGTGGTGAAGGTGCCGAGCACCTCGCACCAGAACCTGGAGCGCGAAGTGCTGCTGAAGAACGGCATTCCCTATGCAATAGCTTCCGAACAATTCCTCGAAACGCACGAGGAAGCGCTGAAGGATGAAGGCACGAAGGGCCAGGCCGCGTCCGAAATCGGCATCTTCCTCGCACGCAATGCGGTCGGCCTGCTACTGATCGGCTTCATGATCTACATGCTGAAGAAAGGCATGCCGGGCATGGGTGCCTCGGCTTCGGTGATCAAGCCGGAAAGCCTGAAGGGCAGCATCGACGACCTGGTCGGCATGGAAGACATCAAGCGCGAGGTCGCGCACCTGGAAGAAATGATCCGCGATCGCGAGCTTTACCGTTCGCACAACATCGACAAGCCCTTCAACGTGATGCTGACCGGGCCTGCTGGCACCGGCAAGACCAAGCTCGCCGGTTATCTCGCGAAGAAGCTGAACATTCCGCTGATCCAGGCTTCCGGCTCCGGGCTCGAATCCGGTTTCGTCGGCGGCGGTGCGAAAGCCTTGAACGCGCTATACAAGAAGGCCTGCGCGCAGGAACGCTGCATCATCTTCCTCGACGAAGCGCAGAGCCTGTTCATGCCGCGCGGCCGCGGCGACAAGAAGTGGGATGACGACACGGCCAACACCCTGCTCGGCCTGCTCGACGGCATCAAGAGCGATCAGGGTGCCGGCGTGATCTGGATCGTGGCTTCGAACTTCGACGATGCATCGATGCAGATGGACGAAGCGATGCTGCGTCGCTTCTCGGTGAAGATCAATTTCCGTCTGCCGAACCGCGGCGAACGCCGCGAGTTGGTCAAAGTCTTCCTTGAGCGCAAGGACGCAGGTTGCGTGAACTGGGACGACCTGAACCTGGACTACGTGGCCGAGATCACCGCGAACCTGTCGCCGGCGCTGCTGGAAACCGTGGTCGACCGCGCCTCGATGATCGCGATCCAGGAAAAGACCGTGATCACGACCGATGTGTTGTTCCGTGCCTTCGAGCGCACCGCGATCGGCCTGACCGACCGCGCCACCACCGCCGAAAAGACCAAGGAACGCGAGCGCATCGCACTGCACGAACTGGGCCACTTTTTCATGCAGATCGACCCTTATCTGAAGCAGGGCATGAGCTGGGCCGAGGTGAAGGAAAAGTCGCATCTGTTGAAGATCAGCACCGAAGCGGTGTCCAAGATCGG
>DATBUE010000012.1:0-3687 GCA_036516375.1 Noviherbaspirillum sp.
AGCCGGCTTCAAGCCGGCTGCTTGCCCGACAACCCTTGCCCGTCTCGCCATGCAAAAAAAACGCATCGCCCTGATCGCCCACGACCAGAAGAAAGACGACATGATCGAGCTTGCTTCCGAGCACGCCGACCTGCTGCGTCAATGCAATCTCGTTGCCACCGGAAACACCGGCCGCCGCCTGCATGACGAAGTCGGCCTGATCGTCGAACGCAAGCATTCCGGTCCCTCCGGCGGCGACTTGCAGATCGGCGCCGAGCTGGTCGAAGGCAAGATCGATTGCGTGATCTTCCTGCGCGATCCGATGACGCCGCAACCGCACGAGCCCGACATCAATGCCCTGGTGCGTGCCTGCGACGTGCACAACATTCCCTGCGCCACCAATGTCGAGTCGGCCAAGCTGCTGCTGGCGCAACTGGTTCCCCATCACCACCGTTCCTGAAGGAGTCGCACATGGTCAAGGCCATCCGCATCAATGAAACCGGCGGCCCGGAAGTCATGCAGTTGGTCGATGTCGACGTCGGCGCCCCAGGTCCGGGCGAAGCGCGCGTGCGTCATGTCGCCATCGGCTTGAACTTCATCGACGTCTATTTCCGCAACGGCCTCTATTCGCAACCCTTGCCGGCCGGCCTGGGCATGGAAGGCGCCGGCGTGGTCGAGGCGGTAGGCGATGGCGTGTCGCACCTGAAGGCAGGTGACCGTGTGGCCTACGCCGCGCGCCCGAACGGGGCTTACGCCGAAGCGCGTGTGATGCCGGCTGCCGGCCTGCTCAAGCTGCCGGAATCCATCGATTTCGAAACCGGCGCCGCGATGATGCTGCAAGGCTTGACTGTGCAATACCTGTTCCGCCGTACCTATCCATTGAAGGGCGGAGAAACCATCCTGTTTCATGCGGCAGCCGGGGGCGTCGGCCTGATCGCCTGCCAGTGGGCACGCGCTTTGGGCATCACCATGATCGGCACCGTCGGTTCCGATGAAAAGGCCGCGCTGGCCAAGGCGCACGGTTGCACGCACACGATCAACTACAACACCGAAAACTTTGTCGAGCGCGTGAAGGACATCACCAACGGCCAAGGCGTGCCGGTGGTCTACGACTCGATCGGCAAGGACACTTTCCTCGGCTCGCTCGATTGCCTGTCGCCACTGGGCATGATGGTCAGCTTCGGCAATGCTTCCGGTGCGGTGCCGCCATTCAGCCTGCAGGAACTGGCCTCGCGCGGCTCACTGTTCATCACACGGCCTTCGTTGTTCAACTACACCGCCAAGCGCGACGATCTGGAAAACATGGCGGCGGACTTGTTCAGCATGGTCGAAAGCAGGAAAATCCGGATCGACATCAACCAGCGTTACGCGCTGGCCGATGTGGCCCAGGCCCACCGCGAGCTGGAAGCACGCAAGACCACCGGCTCCTCGATCCTGGTTCCCTGAATTTTTCAAGCGGCTTATTGCTCCCGAATGCGATGAACGACGAGAACCCCATGAAGCATCCGGACGAGCAGCCCGGCGGCAAGGACGGCAGTCCCAAGTTCGGCCGGCTGTTGCTGGTGTTGATCGCTGCGGTGCTGGTGATCGTGGCGATCACCTTTGCCTCCGAAGCGTTCTACACCTGACCGTCTTTGCCCAGCGCCCGCGTGCCGGACAGTTCGAGGCCCAGCCTGCCATGAAGCGCACCTCATCCGCATCTGACGGCCAGAATGCCAATGCGAGCGATGCCGCGGTGCGCGAGGCGCAGCAGCGCCTGCAACTGCTGGTCTCGGTCGCCATGCGCAACAGCGTGGCCGCGCTCGACGGCTACACGCGTCGTCTCGGTAGTGCCCTGGTCGAAGCCTCGCTGCAGGCACAGGGCGAGACCGCACTGGCCTTGCAGCAGGCGGCGGAGAAACTCAGCCGCGAGCGGGCCTCCTTCCAGCGCCTGTTTTCCGATTGCCTGCAGCAAGCCTTTGCCCAGGAAGCGCAGGGTCTGTTTGCGCGTCGCAAATCGCGCTTGCGCAACGATGCGCTCGATCTTTCGCTCAACAGCTTCGATGCGATGGAGCGCAAGGTCGCGCTCGACAACATCGCGCAAGTACACGACCGCGCGAACGCCGAATTACTGACCTTGCTGCAGGCACGCATTGCCCACTGGCTGGAACGCGATGCGGCCGGCTTGCGCAACCCGTTCCGCGCCGAACTCTTCCTGCAAGCCGCACTCGATGCCTGGTCGCGTTTCGAAGCCGCACCGGAAGCCGAGGCCGTGCTGCAACGCCAGCTCGGGCCCGATACCTTTCTGCCGCTCGACGCCATCCTCGCAGCGCTGGACGAGGAGCTGGCCGCGCGCGAGGTGCCGGCCGGCACCGACTTGCAATACCGTCGCCGCAAGCAATTGGAAGGCGCGACCATGCTGGGCTTGCTGCATGCCGAACGGCGCTTGCTTGGGCGGGGCGGCGCCGTATTCGACCAGGCCCTGAACAACCTCGCAGGCATGGGCACCTTGCCCGGCCACACGCTGGCCCTGCTGCAGATGCTGCAACCGCCGCTGCGCGCACTGGCCCAGGCCGATACCCGCTTCCTGGTCAATGCCCGTCACCCCGGTCGACGTCTGTTGCAACTGACCATACAAGCCAGTCTTGCCAGTGGCCCGGCCACAGCACAGGCGCGTGCGCTGCAAGAACGCGTGACGCGAGTGGCCAGCGCGCTGGTGCGTGAACGTTCCTCGTCCACTCTGGAGGCAGCGTGCCGCGAGATGGACGGGCATCTCGCGCCGCTACTCCAGGCGCTGGCCGACAAGCGTCATGCCTGCATCGAGGACGCGATGCGCGAGGAGCGCGAGGAACGCGCCCAGCAGCAGGCGCGCAGCGAAGTGATGGCCAGGCTGGAAGGCGGAGCGGTGCCGGCCTTTGTCGAACGCTTCCTGTCCGAACAGTGGGTGCGCGTGCTGGTGTTCGCGCGCAGCGTGCATGCCACCAAGCCGGCCCTGCTGCCGAACCTGGTGCAGGCGATGGACGATCTGATCTGGAGCGTGAGCCCGAAGCAGGACGCGGCCGAGCGCGCGGAACTCGAAGAGCGCCGGCGAGCACTGGTCGCCTTGCTTGAAGCCTGGGTCAAGGTGGTGAAGTGGGACGGGCCGGAGCGCGAGCGCTTCTTCAGCGAACTGAACGCACGCCACGCGCAATTGTTGTGCGCCGAACACGCGCACGATCCACGTGCCGCCCTGGCGGAAAGTCTGGATCTCTTGCAGCGCGCCAGCGAACACGACCTGCACAAGCGCACAGGGCAGGCCGAGGAAGAGGCGTTGATGCCCTACATGCACCGCATCGATGCGCTGGAGCCGGGCGACTGGGTCGAGTTCGTGCGCAACGACGGCTCGCGCCTCCATGCGCGGCTGGCCTGGGTCAGTGCCGCACGCAGCCGCTTCGTGCTGCTCGCGCCAGCGGCCAATCTGGCCTTCCTGATCAGCGAGAGGCTGTTTGCGGAAAGCCTGCGTGCGGGGAGAGCCCGTGTGGTTGCAAGCGGAGAAGTATTGCAGGCGTCGCTATCGTTGGCTTGTGAGGAAGCAGAAGGACAGTAGCGACGCGACATGGTGGGTGCCATGGCAAGGAGCCGCAACGCCGTATCGCGTGCAAGCCGTCCGGCATCGGCGAGCTCGTCAGGGCGAATCCGCTCTAGCCGACGAAGTTAACGTGGTGCGGCACTGGCCGTCCGCGAACTTGC
>DATBUE010000013.1:0-5103 GCA_036516375.1 Noviherbaspirillum sp.
TCCGCTACTGGTCGTTCACGCAGCCGGACCTGGTGACCGCCTGGCTGGCGCTCGGACGCGAGACGGCGGCCAACGGCGGCTTGCTGGTGATTCCCGGCTCGCACCGCCTGCGACTGCAGGCGGGCCAACTCGATGCGCTCGATTTCCTGCGCCCCGACGTGCCGGAAAACCAAGCCCTGTTCGCGCAGGGACAAGCGGTGGAACTGGAACAGGGCGACGTGCTGCTGTTTCACAGCGGACTGTTCCACTCGGCCGGGCGCAATGCGAGTGCGGCGGTGAAGTGTTCGGTGGCGTTTGCCTATCGCGCGCGCAGCAACGTGCCGCTGCCGGGCAGCCGCTCGGAGCAGGGGGGAGACGTCGCGCTGGGCGCATGAGTCCACGCGCCGGGCCGTGTGCTCCTGCGTGTTCCTACTTGCGCGGCCACCCCAAAAATGGCGCCAGCATCAGGCGTGCAACCCCGAAAGCCTGGCTGATGAACTGCTGCTGCGCCTGCGCCACCATGCGCTCGGCCGCGGCGCGGTCGACCGTGCCCTCGCATTCCTCGCTGTGCAGGCGCCCGTCCTGGTAGCGCGTCTGTTTCATGTGCACGTGCATCTGCCCGCCTTCCGAAAACACTTCGGTGCTGGCGTAGCGGAAGCTGACCATCCGGCGCAACGGTAGCTGCTCCGGCGTGCTGTCTGCGCGCAGCATCGGCACGGCTTCGTCGATGGTTTGCAGGTCAGTGCGTTGGCCGGCCGCAGCCGGCGTCGTGTCCTTGCTCATGCCTGATCCCTCCTGTCTCTGCATGATTCCAGTTTCGCTTCCAGCCCCAGCGTGGCGCGCAGTGCTTCCTGCGTGGTTTCCAGCCACACCAGTTGCAGCGCATCGCGCGCCTGCTGCGGGATGTCGTCGAGTTCCTTGCGGTTGCGTGCCGGCAGCAGCACGGTCTTGATGCCGGCGCGCAGCGCCGCCAATACCTTTTCCTTCACGCCGCCGACCGGCAGCACCAAGCCGCGCAGGCTGATCTCGCCGGTCATCGCGCAATCGTGGCGCACCGGTTTTTCGGTGAGCAGCGATGCCAGCGCCACATGGATCGCCACGCCGGCACTCGGACCATCCTTGGGCATGGCGCCGGCCGGCACATGCACATGAATGTCGTGACGGTCGAACAAGGCCGGGGCCAGGCCGAGCGAAGGCGCCTGCGATTTCACCAGCGTCAGCGCCGCCTGCGCGCTTTCCTTCATGATGTCGCCCAGCTGGCCGGTCAGGATCAGCTTGCCGCTGCCCGGCGTGAGCGAGGCTTCGATGAACAGGATGTCGCCGCCCACCGGCGTCCACGCCAGCCCTGTCGCCACACCGCAGACGCTGGTGCGTAGCGCGACTTCGCTTTCGAACTTGCGCGGCCCGAGGATGGCTTCGAGGTCCGGCGCATCGATGTGGATCGGGCCGCTCGCACCTTCGGCGATCTGCACCGCCGTATGGCGCAGCACGTTGCCGATCTCGCGTTCCAGGTTGCGCACGCCGGCTTCGCGCGTGTAGTCGTGTACCAGTACCGCCAGTGCGGCATCGCTCAGCGTGCACTGCTTCTCGTTCAGACCGGCGGCTTCCAGTTGCCGCGCAATCAGATAGCGGCGCGCGATCTCGAGTTTTTCCTCGTCGGTGTATCCGGGCAGGCGGATGACTTCCATGCGGTCCAGCAGCGGGCCGGGAATCGAATCGAGCATGTTGGCCGTGCAGATGAACATCACCTGCGACAGGTCGAAGGGCTGGTTCAGGTAGTTGTCGCGGAAGCTGGCGTTCTGGGCCGGGTCCAGCACTTCGAGCAGGGCCGCGGCCGGGTCGCCGCCGTGGCCGCCGGAGCCGAGCTTGTCGATCTCGTCGAGCATCAGCACGCAGTTGCGCGCGCCGGCCTTGCGCACCGCCTGCACGATATTGCCGGGCATGGCGCCGACATAGGTGCGGCGATGGCCGCGCACCTCGGCTTCGTCGTGCACGCCGCCCATGCTCACGCGCGCGAACTTGCGTCCGGTGGCACGCGCGATGCTCTGCCCGAGCGAAGTCTTGCCCACGCCGGGCGGGCCGACGAAGCACAGGATGGGGCTCGTGCCGCTCGGGTTGAGCTTGCGCACCGCGAGGTGTTCGAGGATGCGGCGCTTGACGATCTGCAGGCCGAAATGTTCGTCATCGAGAATGCGGCGCGCCTCGCCGATGTCGATGCGGTCTTCGGTCAGGCGCGACCACGGCAGGTCGGCCATCGTCTCCAGGTAGCCGGAGAGCATCGAATACTCGGCCGAGGCTTCGGGCATGCGTTCCAGCCGCGCCAGTTCCTTCTTCGCGTGCGCATGCACCTCTTCCGGCATGCCGGCCCTGACCAGCGCTTCGTCCAGTTCCTGCACCAGGCCTTGCGGACCCTCGGGCTGGTTCAGCTCGCCCAGTTCGTCCTGGATCGTCTTCATCTGCTCGCGCAGCAGGTAGGCGCGCTGATGGTCTTCGATGCGCTCCTTGGTCTGCTCGCTGATCTCGTGCGACAGGCGCAGCACTTCGATGCGGCGCGACACCAGGCCCAGCACCAGGTCGATGCGCCCCTTCAGGTCGGCCGTTTCCAGGATCCGCTGCTTCTGGTCCAGCGGCAGTTCCATCAAACCCGCGACGAAATCGCACAAGGCACCTGGGGACTCTATGTCCTCGGCCGCGCCCGACAAATCGTCCGGCACCTCGGGCAGCAGCTCGATGATCTGCACCGCGCGCTCTTTCAACTGCAGCATGCGCGCCTCGATCTCGGCGCCTTCTTCGTCCGCATCGGCCAGCTCCTGCACACGCGCGGCGGCGAATGGATAACCGTCGATGAATTCGAGCACGCGAAAGCGCTGCAAGCCCTGGCACACGACGTAGCTGGTGCCATCCTCCGCGGTCATGTGGCGCAGTACATTCGCGATGGTACCGGTGTGGTAGACGTCGTTCGGCCCAGGCTCGTCGGTTTCGGGGTCGTGCTGTAGCAGCAGACCGATGCGGCCTTCGTTCTCCAGCGCCGCGTTGGCAGCGGCGATGGATGCCGTACGGATCAGGCTGATCGGTGCGATCGTGCCCGGAAACAGCACGAGTTGGCGCAGTGGAATGATGGCAAGCACGTCGCGCGGAAGGGGATGGGCAGCAGGGGCATTCCTGCCGGACAGGCCCTCGCCGGGCTTGACGATGTCGAAGCCCAGGCTTGCGTCGTGTGCGGTGTCGGATAAGGTTTTCATGGTCAGCTTCGACCCGAGCACGCAAGCGCCGTTCCAGGCCTTGAGCGGGCACATGTCCTGTGCAGACAGAAGGCAAAAACCGAAACTGCAGGCAACAGGGCTCGGAGAGCTGGTCAGGGCGAACCCGCTCTATGCCGCACCGCCTGACAGAAGGGAACTGGTTCATGACCCACCACACTCATGGGGAAGCGTTTTTCTTTCGTTTGCCTGCATGTGACTCCCCACGAATTCCGTCTTTCACTGATTGCATATGAACCGACAAGGCCAGTGGCGGCCGCTTACCGAATGTCCGATACGAAAAATACGCAAGCCTCCCGCCTGGAATCTTGTTGAAGTAAACAAATTAGCCAGGAAATCGCCGACAGGCAGCATCTCGCGCAAGTCCAATGCCTGGCGCGAAAGCAGACCCTGATGTCGGGTCAGCTGTATCCATTACCCTTCACGTCCTCTCCGCGACCATGCATGTTTCACGCTCCAGAACCAACTCCCCTATCAGTCGCCAGGAGGATAGGGCTCCGGCGCCCCCCTCCCCGCCTCCAACCACGCGTCAGGCTGCCGATACGGGTCCTGCGCAGTCTCAGCAGCCCTCGCGCGCCACCACTGCATCCACCCTAGATCGATTGACGGCGATTCGATTGACGGCGATCTTTACCGATCCATGGGGAGAAAAAACACCGGACCCCGTTACGAAAAAGCCGTCCTCTTCCAGTGCGCTCGAGGGCACGGCTTCCTCATCCCCTCAGGATTCGGCAACGTACGGCGATCCGCGCTTGGCCGGCGCCGGTGGCTGGGCAGACGAAAGCCCGGGCTCGCTGAGGAAAATATCCTCCGGCTTTCTGCCCAGGACAGACGAAAGCCCAAGCTCGCTGAGGAAAATATCCTCCGCCTTTCTGCCCAGGAATTTCAGCAAGATCAGCCTGCCTTCCTTGGGCTCGTCGCGGCACGGTTCGCAACTCAGCCTCAGCGGCTCTATGCCGGTCGAGGCGCCTCTTCGGCTATTGAGAAACACGAGCATGTCCGATTTTCCAACCCGGCTGGGGGGCACGGCACTGTCGACCGTGGCGTCCTCAGACGGGGAGGCGGACGGTACATCCCTCATAGGGATGGATTCCGGCACGCCGCCGCGAACCGACGAGGAAGTGCGCGAGACGATCCAGCAAGCGCGGCAAGCCAGAATTCAGCGCGAGCTACGCCAGGATTTCGACAAACAAGTGAAAAGCAGCCACGACGCAAGCCGCACCGAATGCGAAGTGGACTTTGATGACTGGATGAAACTGCCAACCCAGCGAGAGTTCGCACGCGCCATTGGCAAGGAATTCGACAAATGGGTGAAAAGCCAGCGAGAGGCTGGCCTAAGCAAGGCCGTGATTGCGCAAGCCCTATGGAAAGCGCCACGAATCATTCAACAGGAACGCGACAAATGCGCAGCGAATGGCAAGTTGGCTAGCTTCGAGCGGCTGATGCAGGCCCAAACCGGCAAGCGTGACGTGGAAATCGCAGAAGAGATTTTGGCGAGGCAGGAAACCCTACGGACAGCGTTTGCGTACTGGGTGACCGTGAAGCCGAATTGGCCCGAAAGTTTGGACGAGGCGGAGGAGACGATTGAGCAGGCGCGTGCAGCAAGCATGCAACGCGGCATGGAAAATCAATTCGATGATTGGAAGGCCAAACAGCGGGAATGGTCGGACGCAAAGGGACGTTTTGAGACGAATAGCGATTTTGAAATCGCACATAGCCTACGCACCGGTGTGAAAACCATTCTTGAGGAGCGCGAGAAATGCGAATGTGAGGGCAGCTTGCCCGAATTCGAAGCGTGGCTGGCGCAAGCGCTGAAAGAAAAACTCGACGTTGAGATCGCCGAGGAACTGAGGGATGCAAAAGA
>DATBUE010000014.1:0-2207 GCA_036516375.1 Noviherbaspirillum sp.
CAATTCTTCGGTTTTCCGGGAGCAGGCGGCATGACCAGTTTCTGCGCCCGCTCGATATGGCGCACTTGTTGAAACAGGGTTTGCAGCTCCTCGACTGCAAAGCCATGGGTGGCATTCATGTGCGCGATGAAGCGCGAGACTTCCTCCCAGTGCAGAAAATTTGCAAACTCCGCGTTACGGCCTTCTTCCGGTGCGACTACAGGTTGGGGTGGCTTCGCTGTCGTGGCCGGTTCGCTGGCCGTCGCAGCAGGAATGAAAAGACAGGCGCTCATGGCGAGCAAGGGCAGGTACGCGGGAAATTTCATCGGATTTGGTTCAGCAAACTTTTCAGGTTCGATAGCGCTGCGCGGCATTGTGGCGCAACGCCATATCGCATTTCTTCATACAGGGCGAGAAAGCGCTGCAGCGCAGTTTTTTCGCGCTCGTTCAGAGCCGAGCTCGCGGCGCTCAGGCGCGCGGCGTAATCGCGCGGACCTTCGTGCGGCTGGCGCGGCAAGCGGCGCCTTGCCATCTTCGTACAAAAGCGCTCGTACAGGCGCACTAGCGGATCCCGCCGCTGCTGACGCAGGGCTAGCAGGGCCAGCATGATTGCAGCGGCTGCAATGCTGAAGGCCGCTGTCAGCAGCGCCAGCGTTTTCCAATCGGCCTGGCCCAGGCCCAAACGCCGCAGGAAGTCGCGCTGACGCTCGGGTGTGTAGTTGAGCACCCACTGATTCCAGGAATTGTTCATCGCTTCCCACGCGTGGCGCAGGCGCAGCAACTGAGTGCCCAGCACGCTGTCGGCGGCGTCGAAGGTGATCAATCCGCCGAGGGCGCGCGGCGGAATGACGCTGGACAGGTTGCGCTCGACCCGTTCTGGAGCGACGGCGGCGGTCGGGTCGATGCGTACCCAACCACGGTCGGCTATCCAGACTTCGGCCCAGGCGTGCGCGTCGGACTGGCGAACGGCCATGTAGCCATCGGTCGGGTTGATTTCGCCGCCTTGATAGCCGGTGACCACGCGTGCCGGAATGTCCATCGCCCGCATCAGGACCACGAAGGCGCCAGCATAGTGTTCGCAGAAGCCGGCGCGCGTCTCGAACAGAAACTCGTCCACCACGTGCGTGCCCAGTCGCGGCGGCTCCAGCGTGTAGCGAAACGGCTGTTCGCGGAACATCTGCAGCACAGACGCAATCATGCCCGGCACATCGTTGCCGCCCGCTTTGCGCAGGCTTGCGGCAAGGGTCTGCGCACGTGGATTGAATCCTGCCGGCAGCGCCAGCCAGCGGCGCATCGCAGCGGCGCTCTCATCGGACTGCAGCAGGTAATCGACATGGGAGGCGGCGTCGTAACGGATGCGGTTATTGATCGGGAGCGCGGCGAGAAGTTGCAGATCGGACGAAATGCTCGCCGTTTGCCCATCGAGTTGGGGCAAGCGGGCCGGTACGTCGAGCAGGAACAGCCAGCGCTTGCCGTGCGGCTCCAGCGTGACCTGGTAGCGCACCGCTTCGCCTTGCGGAACGATACGCACAGTAGTGTTGGGCATTTCTCGTACCGGTCGCCAGGTTCTGCCGTCGTAGTCGCCCAGTACGATGCCGCGCCAGTACAAGTGTTCGCGTGCTGGCGGCGGACCTTCGAAACGGGCGCGAAACGCAATCGCATCCGATTGCGCCAAGTTCGAGATATTGCCAGGCTCCATCGTGTCCGAAAGGCCGGTGCGCGCACTGTGCGCATCCGACGGCAAGCCCCACAGCGGGCCCTGTATGCGCGGGAACAGCACGAACAAGACCACGGTGAGTGGCAGCGCCAGTCCGACGATTGCGGCTCCGAGACGCAAGCGCGCGAGAAGCGGCGGCATGGTCCCGGTGTACTGGAACGAGGCCTGCGTGGTCAGGATCGCGATGATTGCCGCCAGCGCCAGGGCGGCCGTGCCTATCGATTGCGAGTGGAAGAAGGCGGCAAGGATCAGGAAGAAGCAGAGGAACAGCACGACGAACAGATCGCGCTTCACATGAATTTCCAGCAGCTTCAATGCAAGCAGCAATGCCAGCATCGTTACGCCCGCTTCGCGGCCGAGAATGGTGCGAAAGGTCAGGGCGACGCCAGCAATGGCCAGTAGCGCCACCGGCCACAGCAACCAGCGTGGCGGCAAGCGGTTGCCGCTGAAGGTAATCCAGGCGCGCCACCCCATGATCAGGGCGCAGACCGGCACGACCCAGGTCGGCCGA
>DATBUE010000015.1:0-5848 GCA_036516375.1 Noviherbaspirillum sp.
CAGGTTTGCAGCGCGGTGGTGGCGCTGTACAAGCAGCCGCGCGCCAAGGTGTTCGTGCGGCCCGACCTCTACGGTCGCCATTTGAACGTGCTGGTTTACTTGCCGCGCGAGCGCTACGGAGCGGCGCTGGTCGCGCATCTGGCACGGACACTGCAAGACGCGTGCGGCGCACGCGAGGTGCGCAGTCACACCTTGCTGGCCGATGGCCCGCTGGCACGCCTGTACCTGATCGCCATCGGCGCCGATGGCGCGCGTCAGGACGCCGTTGCCGCGCCGTTGTTAGAGGTGCTGGAAGGCTGGTACGGCGGCTTCGAGCGGCTCGTCGACAACACGCCGCAGCGCGAGTTGCGCAACCGGCTGCGCAAGTTCCAGAGCCGCTTGCCGGCCGACTATGCAAATGCGGTGACACCGCAAGCGGCCTATCGCGACCTGTGCCTGCTGCTGCAGGGCGAAGCCCTGCAACGGGCGCGCGTACGCATCGAAACCGAAGGGCAGGGGCCGCAGGCGCGGGCCGCAATCCGCTTGCTTTCGGTCAGCCGCGTGCCGCCGCTGTCGAGCATGTTGCCGGCGCTGCACAATGCCGGCATTGCGATCGAGCGCGAGCGTACCTACGCGCTTGACGGCCAGTATTTCGTGACCAGCCTCAGTACCGATGGTGCCAGTGCCGCCAAGCTGGCGCAGCCGGAAATCGCCGAGGCTGCGCAGGAGTTGTTCGAAGCCCTGTTCAACGACGAAGCGGAGGACGGGCGCATGAACGCGCTGGCGATCGAGGCCGGCCTGCGCATGCGGCAGGTGCAACTGGTGCGCGCCTATGCCAGCTACTGGCGCCAGGCCGGCTGCCTGTTCAGCTTGCGCTACATGGCCGAGCGGCTGAAGATCCAGCCGCAGCATGTGCGCACGCTGGTGCAAGCCTTCGAAGCGCGCTTCAGCCCGGAGGCGACTGCCGAGCAGCGTGCCGCTGCGAACGACACCCTGGCGCAGTTCGCTGCCAGCCTGTCCGATGTCGACCATGCCGATACCGAAAACATCCTGCGCAGCATCGCCGAGCTCATGCTGGCCACGTTGCGCACGTCCTACTTCCACGAGGAACGCGGCGATACCATCGTCTTCAAGTTCGATACCCAGGACCTCGCGCTGTTGCCGCAGCCGCGGCCGTATCGCGAGCTGTTCGTGTTTGCCCGTCGTTTCGAGGGCGTACACCTGCGCGGCGGGCCGGTTGCGCGCGGCGGCCTGCGCTGGTCGGACCGCATGGAGGATTACCGCACCGAGGTGCTGGGGCTGGTCAAGGCACAGATGGTGAAGAACGCCGTGATCGTGCCGGCCGGCGCCAAGGGCGGCTTCGTGTGCAAGATGATTCCGAAGGATGCGCCGCGCGAAGTCGTCGCGGCCGAAGGCGAAGCGGTATACCGCCTGTTCATCGCCGGTCTGCTGGATCTGACCGACAACCGCGTACAGGGCGAGATCGTGCAGCCGGCGCGCACTGTTTGCTACGACGAGCCCGATCCCTATCTCGTGGTCGCCGCGGACAAGGGCACGGCTACCTTCTCCGACATCGCCAATGGCATTGCCGTCGCGCGTGGCTTCTGGCTCGGCGACGCCTT
Source organism: Noviherbaspirillum sp. (assembly GCA_036516375.1). Classification (GTDB taxonomy): domain Bacteria; phylum Pseudomonadota; class Gammaproteobacteria; order Burkholderiales; family Burkholderiaceae_D; genus Noviherbaspirillum. The sequence goes on from DATBUE010000015.1 coordinate 1,602, forward strand.
CGCTTCCGGCGGCTCCAACGGTTACGACCACAAGAAACTCGGCATTACCGCGCGCGGCGCGTGGGAATCGGTCAAGCGCCATTTCCACGAGCTGGGACATGAGCTGGAAAGTGAGCCAATTACCGTGGTCGGCATCGGCGACATGTCGGGTGACGTGTTCGGCAACGGCATGCTGCGCTCGCAGCGCATCAAGCTGATCGCGGCCTTCGATCACCGCCACATCTTCATCGATCCCGATCCCGACCCGGCCGCTTCCTACGCGGAGCGTGCGCGCCTGTTCGCGCTGCCACGCTCGTCCTGGGACGATTACGACAAGAGCTTGATCTCGGCCGGCGGCGGCGTGTGGCCGCGCAGCGCCCGCAGTATTACGCTGTCACCGCAAGCGTGCGCCGCGCTCGGCATTGACGCGCCCAGTCTGAGCCCGCAAGCCCTGATGCAGGCGATCTTGTGCGCACCGGTCGACCTGCTCTACAACGGCGGCATCGGTACCTATGTGAAAGCGTCCACGGAGACTCAGGAGCAGGCGAAGGACCGCTCCAACGACGACATCCGCATCGATGGCAACCAGTTGCGCTGCCGGGTAGTGGCCGAAGGCGGCAACCTCGGCTTCACCCAGGCTGGACGCATCGAGTACGCATTGGAGGGCGGGCACATCTTCACCGACGCCATCGACAACTCGGCCGGGGTCGACTGCTCGGACCACGAAGTCAACCTGAAGATCTGGCTCGATGCGGAAATCGCGGCGCAGCGGCTCGATGCCAGCGAACGCAACCGGCTGCTGAACGAAGCGACGCCGGACGTGGTGCGCCTGGTCCTGCGCGACAACGCCTTGCAGACTCACCTGCTGGTACGTGAAGCCGAGGCGCAGCACGATGCAGCGCAGCGGCAGTCCTATGCGGCGCTGATCGAAAAGCTCGAAGGCGAGGGCGCGTTGTCGCGCCGGCTCGAACATTTGCCTGACGCAGTGCAACTGGCCGCGCGCGCCGAGCGCGGAGCGGGACTGACTGCTCCCGAGCTGGCTGTGGTGATTGCCAACGTGAAGAATCGCTACAAGCGCCTGCTCGGACCATGCGACCTGCGCGCCCAATGGTGGGCGCCCGCGCTACTGGCGCCTTACTTCCCTCCGAAGCTGGCAGCCGAGCGCGATCCGCTCGCGCATCCGCTGGCCAATGCAATCCTGGCCACGGTGCTGGCCAACGAAGCCGTGAACCGCTGCGGGCCGGTCCTGCTGCAGGCCATGGCCGACGCGCACCGCGTGCCGGAGACCCAAGTGCTGCAAGCCTGGGCCGAAGCCTGGGCTGCACTCGAACTGGCTCCGCTGTTTGCGACGCTCGATGCGCACGCGTTGCAGGTGCCGCGCGCGGCATCCGTGCAAGCGGACCGCGATGCCCGTGCCTTGATGAAGGCTGCGCTGGATGGTGTGCTGTCCCTGCCCGCATCGTTGCGTCCGCTGGATGCGCATCTCGAAGACCTGAAAACCTTGCGCGCCTTGCCGGCAGAGGCAGGGCAAGACATGGAGGCAGCACTTGCGCACGGGGATTTGCTCCCGGCCTTTGCGCACGCCTGGAAAGAGGTCGCGGCGCTGGCCGGCGCAGCCGGTTTCCTGTTTGCCGCGTTGGCCGTGCAGCGTCCGCCGGGCATGGACTTGGCAGCATTCATGAGGCTGGGTACGTCGGTGCGCAGCGAAAGCGGGATCGCACGGCTGGAGGCGATCCTGGACCAGGCCGAAGCGACGCCGCAGCAGGCGGCGCTGCGCGACCATGCCTTGCAAGCCTTGCGACGTACACAGCAGCGCGTGTTTGCGCGCGTCCTGCAGTCGGGAGACGACGCTGCCGCCATCGCCGGCCGTCTGGCGCAACAGACCGCCGAGCTGCATGCCGCGGGTGTGACGGTGGAGCAGGCGGCACTGGCTGTCTGGCGGCTGGAGGAAGTGCTGGACGCGCAGGAGAAAGGGTGAGCAGCGAAGCAGCGCAAGGAGGCGGGACACACGCCTTTTGCGCCAGCTTGCTCGCGCGCGGAGAGCTGGATCGGGCCGGTGCGAGCCTCGCCGCCATCGGCTTCGACGTGCAATTGCCGGCGCCCGGCGTATTGCAGGTCGCCAGCGGCAGGAGCGGTGCCCCGCGCGTGCTGCTGTCGGCCGGCGTGCATGGCGATGAAGTCGGTCCGCTGGAATTACTTGCCGACGTACTGGCGCAATTGCACGAGGAAGCAAGCCGGGACCACACGGCGCTAGCCTGCGACATGATGATCGCAATCGGCAATCCGCCGGCACTGGCCGCGGGAAAACGCTTCGTCAGCACCGACCTGAACCGCCTGTTCGGTTCTCGGCACGACTCGATGGAAGCAAGTGCGGAGGCACAACGCGCGGCCGTCTTGATGCGCGCAGTCGATACATTTTTCCGGGAGAGTGGACCGCAGCGCTGGCATTTCGATCTGCACAGCACGATACGCGCCTCGCTGTATCCCAGCTTCGCCGTGGTTCCGCAGATCGGGCCGGAACCGGAACCGGCGCTGCTGGCCTGGCTTGCGCACGCCGGAATCGACGCCGCAATACTCACGACGCTTCCATCCACAACCTTCAGTGGCTGGACCGCGCGCCAGCATCACGCCTGCAGCGCGACGCTGGAGCTGGGACGCATCGCCTTGCTCGGTCAGACCGACCTGCGCAGCTTGGCCGCGACTGGCATGGCCTTGCAGCGCCTGCTGCGCGACGAGCTGCCCGCCAGTGGATCGCCGCCGCGGTTTCGCGTAGTGCAGGAGCTGCGCAAGCACAGCGAGGCCTTCCGCGCCCGCTTCGATGCGAATGCACCAAACTTCACACGGTTTGCCGCAGGCTCGCTCATCGCGGAAGACGATGCAATCTCGTACCGCGCTGGGAGCTGCGACGAGTACGTGGTGTTCCCGAATCCGGATGTACGCGTCGGCCTGCGTGCCGGATTGATGGTGGTGCGAGAAGGCCTCGACCTCGCCTGAGCCAGTCAGGGCGAATCCGCTCTAGCGTTGCAAGGTGCGTGCTCCATGCGGGCATATAGACCAAGCGTGCGTCGCATTGACTCAAGCGCGCCTCCACCTTCCACCCTGCTTATCCACCCCAGTCATTCGCCCGCGTCCAGCGGGCGCTTTCTTTCCTCATTTCCGATTTGCGTTGACCCTCGCTTCACGTCTTCAGGGCCGGAGTCGCATAAGAATTTTCGTCGAGCAGACACGGTTTGTGTTCATTCACGAACGGCATATCCATCCTCGAAATCCTTCGTTCTCCGTCGCATTTTCAATTTCTATACTGCGTTCGCCGTGTATCCGGTACGCCTTTCCGGGGTCTTCAAAAATTCAAGGAAACATTTCAGACATGAAAAACCAACGACAAAAATTCCTGCCCCTGCTGGCACTCCTGTCCGTGCTCTCCGCCCCGGTTTTGGGCGCGGACAAGGAAGTCAACATTGCTTATCAAACGGTGGTGGAGCCGTCGAAGATTGCGCAAGCCGATGGCGAGTACGAGAAGCAGACCGGCTGGAAGATCAATTGGCGCAAGTTCGAAAGCGGCGGCGATGTGATTACCGCCGTGACGTCGGGCGACATCCAGATCGGCTATGTGGGCAGCAGCCCGCTGGCGGCGGCAGCGAGTCGTCAATCGCCGTTCGAAACGATCTTCATCGCCGCGGAAATCGGCGAGGCCGAAGCGCTGGTGGTGCGCAACGGCAGCGGCATCAAGAAGCCGCAGGACTTGATCGGCAAGAAGGTGGCCGTGCCGTTCGTCTCGACCACGCACTACAGCCTGCTGGCCGCGCTCAAGCATTGGGGCATCGATCCGAAGAAGGTGCAGATCCTGAACTTGCGTCCGACGGAAATCACCGCAGCCTGGCTGCGCGGCGACATCGACGCGGCGTATGTGTGGGACCCGGCGCTGGGCAAGGTGAAAGAGTCGGGCACCGTGCTTACGCATTCGGCCGAAGTGGCCAAGTGGGGCGCGCCGACCTTCGATGCCTGGATCGTGCGCAAGGACTTCGCGCGCGCGCATCCTGATTTCGTCACCGCCTTCGTGCGCATTACCGGCAAGGCCAATGCGGACTATCGCCAGAACGGCGCGGCCTGGACTGCGGATTCGCCGCAGGCCGACAAGATCGCGCGCCTGACCGGCGCCAGCAAGGCCGAGATTCCAGCCCTGTTGCGAGGCAGCCTGTTCCCGACCCTCGATGAACAAGCCTCAAGCCGTCTGCTGGGCACGGGCTCGGCCAAGGCCATCAGCGATA
>DATBUE010000016.1:0-1865 GCA_036516375.1 Noviherbaspirillum sp.
AACGCCTGACCGGTGTGGCACCGGCCGTGCCCGGCCTGCTCGGCCTGCCGCGTGATTACATCAACGCGCAGTTCGGCGCCTGGCGCAACGGCACGCGCACTGCCCATGCCCCCGATTGCATGGGAAAGATCGCGCGCGAGATGAGCGCCGAAGACATCAGCGCGGCTTCAGCCTGGCTCGCCACACAACCGGTGCCGGCCGATGCCAAGCCGGCTGCACGCTTTGCCGGTCCTTTGCCGCAGCCTTGCGGCAGCGTCGTACAGTGAGGCAGCCATGATCAAACGCATCCTGATTCCGCTGCTGGGTCTCGCCGCCGTCATCCTCGCCATCGTCGCCTGGCTCGGCCTGCGTGAAGACACCAGCCATCCAAGTTCCAAGCCCGACCTTGCGAACAGTGAACTGATCGCGCGCGGCGCCTATCTGGCTCGCGCCGGCAACTGCATGGCCTGCCACACCGCGCGCGGCGGCGAAGCCTATGCCGGCGGCCGCTCCATTCTCACGCCCTTCGGCGCGATCTACGCCTCCAACCTCACGCCGGACACCGAAACCGGGCTCGGCAACTGGAGCGCGGACGACTTCTGGCGCGCGCTGCACAACGGCAAATCGCGCGACGGTACCCTGCTCTACCCGGCCTTCCCGTTCCCGAACTACAGCAAGGTCACGCGCGCCGACTCTGACGCGCTCTATGCCTACCTGCGCACCGTGGAGCCGGTACGTCAGAGCAACCGCCAGGCCGAACTCGACTTTCCGTTCAACCAGCGCCTGCTGCTGATCGGCTGGCGCGCGCTGTATTTCCGTCCCGAGGTCTTCCAGGCCGACACCAGTCAGAGCACGCAATGGAACCGCGGCGCTTACCTGGTACAGGGGCTGGGCCATTGCAGCGCCTGCCATACCGCACGCAATGCGCTCGGGGCACAGCAAGGCGAGCTCGACGGCGGCATCATCCCGATGTTGAACTGGTATGCGACTTCGCTTACCGGTGCTTACGGTGCGCGCACCTGGGAGACACCGGAACTGGTGGCATTCATGAAGAACGGCATCTCGGCCCAGGGCGCGGCCTCCGGCCCGATGGCCGAGGTGGTGCGGGAAAGCCTGCAGCACCTGAACGAAGCCGACCTCACTGCAATGGCCGTTTACCTGAAGAGCCTGCCGCCGGACGCACCGGCCGCGCAGAGCGCACAACGCTTGCCCGGCCCCGAACATGAAGCCATGCTCAAACGGGGCGCCAAGCTGTACGAGCAGCATTGCGTCGACTGCCACGGCGCCTCCGGCGAAGGCAGGGCGCCGCACTTCCCGCCGCTGGCCGGCAACCGCTCGCTGCAAGTCGCCTCGCCCGTGAACCCGATCCGCCTGGTCCTGCATGGCGGCTACCCGCCCAGCACCGAGGGCAATCCCTACCCGTTCGGAATGCCGCCATTCGGCAACCTGCTCTCCGACGAAGACGCGGCGGCCGTGCTGAGCTATGTGCGTAATGCCTGGGGCAACCAGGCCTCGCCGGTCACCGGTGATCAGGTGAACCGGCTGCGGCCGGTGCTGATCGACTGACGAGGAGTAGCAGCATGTCCGCTGCTACTCCTCGATATCGGGAGAAGGATGCACCAAGGCCGAAAGCCGCATGATTTTCTCTTTCGTGTCCACGGAAAGCCGCTTTTCCATTTTTTCCATTTCTTCCGAGGTGCGCTCTGAATGAGGAGATTCGAAAATCTCTTCCCATAGCTTGCGATCCTCCTCCGGAAGCTTTTCCTTGAACTCCCCGATCTTGCCCTGTGCACCGGGCCCCAACTGCTCGGACATCTTTTCCATCGCTTTTTTCAGGGACAGCGCAGCTGCGTGCAGCAGCACGGGTCCCGCGACGCTAAGTTCCG
>DATBUE010000017.1:0-1555 GCA_036516375.1 Noviherbaspirillum sp.
GCCCTCCCCCTACAAGGGGGAGGGGACTTGACCGTGCGCTTGTATCCTTTGTCGCAATATCCCGGACAGCAGCCGCCACAAAATCCAGATTCAAAGAATCTTTCTCCATCAAAACCGCGCCCCCGGCTGCTTCAAAAACTCCACCTCTTCCTCGGTCGACACCCGCCCCAGCACCGCATTGCGATGCGGATAACGCCCGAAGCGATCGATGATCGCCTTGTGCCGCAGCTCGTAGTCGTAGTTGTCCTGCAAGCCGTTCTCGCGATACAGCCGCTCCGCCCATTCATGGATCAACGCCGATTCGCTGTGCATGAAAGGCAGATACAGAAACACGCGCTCGGTCTGCGACAAAGTCAGATGCGCGTCGGCAGCAATCGCTTCCTGCGCCAGCACCAGCGCCATCGCATCCTGCGCGAAAGCCTGCGGCGTGTTGCGATGGATATTGCGCGAGAACTGGTCGAGCACGATGACTTCCGCCAGCCGGCCCTTGGGCTCCTTGCGCCAGGCATACAGCTCGGCGCGCGCGGCGCGTTCGAGCAGATCAAGGAAACGTTCACGGATCAACTGGTCGAAATCCGGATCGGACGACCACCATTGCTTGGGCTCGATTTCCTCGAACCAGAACGCGAGGACTTGCTGGTATTCCTGCGGCATGCACGGCTCCGAAAGAAAGATGGAAGTCGGCAAGCATAGCGCCGTGGGCAGTCTCGTGTTTGCTGTATTCCGCAGCGGCGGCGATTACCTGCCGCACCTCAGGCGAGCACCTTCCCCGGATTCATGATCCCCTGCGGGTCCAGCGCCTGCTTCAACCGGCGCATCAGGTCCAGCTCGACTTCATCCTTGTAGTGCGGCAAATCCTGCACGCGCAATTGTCCGACGCCCTGCTCCGCGCTGATCGAGCCGCCGTGCGCATGCACGTAGTCGTGCACCACGCGCGACAAGGCATCGCGTTGCGCGAAGAATTCCGCGTCGTCCTGCTGCAGTGGCCGCACCAGGTTGTAATGCAGATTGCCATCGCCGAGATGGCCGAAAGTCATGTTGCGCACACCTGGCACGACCTGCTGTAGCGCGGCGTCGGTGTTCGCAATGAAGTCGACCATGCCCGATACCGGCAGCGAGATATCGTGCTTGACGCACTTGCCCTGCTCGGCCAGTGCCAGCGTGATGCTTTCGCGCAGGTGCCAGAAGGCGTCGCTCTGGGCGCCGCTTTCGGAAATCGCCGCGTCCAGGATTTCCCCCGCTTCCAGTGCTTCGCCCAGCATCGCATCGAAGCGCTCGCGTGCATGCGCTTCGCTTTCGCTGTCGGACAGTTCAAGCAGCACGTACCATGCGCCCACCGCTTCCGTGAACGGCAAACGCTGTTGGGAAAAAGTCTGCGTCACCAGTTGCAGGCAAGCGCCGGACATCAGCTCGAACGCAGTCAAGCCGGCATCGAAATGCCGCCGTGCACGCGCTAGCAGACCCACGGCTGCGCGCACCGAATCCAGCGCCACCAGCGCCGTGCGTTGCGCGGCCGGCAGCGGATACAGCTTCAGCGTGGCCGCCGTGATCACGC
>DATBUE010000018.1:0-3732 GCA_036516375.1 Noviherbaspirillum sp.
CTGGCGTGAGGCTGTTGTTGCGGCCCTTGCGGTTCTTCTTCCCGATCGGATGAATCGGCGGGAAGTACAGCGTGTCGAAGCCCATTGCGGCGATGGCAGGCAGGCGCTTGACCACGTCCTCGAAGGTGCCATGGCGCTGCGGGTCGCCGCTCTGCGAGCGCGGGAACAACTCGTACCAGCTGGAGAAACGCGCCGCGCGCCGTTCGGCATCGATGCGCAAGGACTCACTGCGCACCGCGAACGGGCGTGCATCGGCGGCACGCATTGCCTCGGCCGTCGGCTCCGACAGCAAGGCTGCGATGCGCTCGGCGTCGCGCTCGGTCGCCTTGGTCTTGTCGCGCCCCGGTACCGCGAGCGATTGCGCCAGCGCCTTCAATTCCTGCGCTTGTGGCAAGGCACGCTCCTGCGCGTAAGCCGCCGCCTTCTCGACCAGCAGCCGTCCCTCTTCCAGTTCCAGCGCCACGTTCAAGCCGGCATCGGATTTCTTTTCCAGCTCATAGCGATAGGTTTCGAAACGGTCGTACCAAGCTTCCACCGCAAACAGGTGACGCCCGAGGCGCGTAAGTGGCAACGATGCACGCCAGCGGTCGTTGCCGAGCGGGTGCATGCGCACTTCCTGCCACTCGGCTTCGTCGGCCGCGCGCCACAGCAAGGCGACCGCCAGCTTGTCGTGCCCATCCATGAATACATCGGCTTCGATATCGACGATGTCGCCCACATTGCGCTTGACCTCGAAACGCACGCCGTCGATGCAAGGCGAAACCGCTTCGATGGCAATGCGGGGCTGGCGCATCGCGGCCGCCAGCGCAGTCTTGGTACGCGCACTGGGCACGAGGATCGCGGGCGGCCGGCGCGCGGCAAAGACTTGCACATCGGCCGGGGCCAGCCGCAGTTCGCCGTGGCTGGCGGGAAGAGATGCGTCGGTCACGCCTGGCGGCAGCACGCGCTCGGCGCGCACCAAGCCCTGCGCGTGTTCCAGCAACTGGCGCTCCGACGCGCTGCGCTCGATGGCCGGATCGGGATTGATCACGATGAGCAAGCCCTGGTCGCCCTGCCCTGCGGCGCAAGTGCGCAGCAATACGCTGGCGCCCCCTTCCCCGCTACCCAGTTGCTGCAAGGCGCCGCAATACTGGCCAGCCTGTGCCGCCAGTGCATTGGCCTGGCGCAGGTCGTCGCACAGATTGAAGTCGGCGCGCGCGCGCGCCACGTCCGGGTCGGCCAGCTCGGCGGCTTGCCCGGCCAGCCCGAACTCGAAACCGAGCGGCACCAGCAGCCCGTTGCCGATGGATGCCGCCAGGCGCAAGGCGCGTCGGCTGATACCGGCGCGCAGCGCGGGATCATCATGGCCGGGCACGCGTGCGACGACGGATTCGTCCGGACTTTCGGGAAAACCGATCGGCGGCGCCAGCGCGAGCAGGCGCGCGTACTCCTCGCTCAGCCACCGCGCGCGGTAATCCCACCATGCGGCGGAAGAAAAACTTGCATCGAACCGGGCGGCGGACAGCGCGGCCAGCTGTTCCGGCGTGATACCGGGTGTCCAGGCCAGGAAACGGAAACCATTGCGCTGTGCATCTCCGCTTTCCTCGGCCGTGGTCAAGCCTTGCCAGACTGTGCCCGGCAACTGCCCCAGTCCCAGGCAGCGCACACCGGCCACACCAGCCTGGCGCCACTGCGCGAGGCTCGTGCGCAAATGGGCCGCGACTGCCTCCAACACCCCAGCGTCGTCGCGCAGGCGGCGCTCCGCCACGGTGGTTTGCGTCGGCAAGCGGCGCGGATCGGGCAGCACCTCCTCTTCCGCTTCCTGTTCATCGAACCAGCCTGGCCGCTCTTGGGTCAGCATCGGGTCGGCCAATTGGCGTGCCACGTCGAAGTCGAGCAGGAGCTTGAGCTTGTAGCGGCCGCAGGCTTTCAGCCAGGCAGGAATCGATCCGGCTTGACCGCACAGCAGGATGTGGTCAAAGCCGAGACCGGCGGCATGCGCCAGCCATTTTTCATGCCCTGTCGGGTCGGAAGCGAAAGCTGCTGGAAGAGAATAAATACGCGGAAGAAAAGGCTTTGGAGATGGCATTGCGTGTTATCCGTTCGAATTCTTGCTCTGCGGTTTGGCGGGAACTGCGCGATGCGGCCAGCACGGCGTGCGCAGTAGATGCATGGCGTTTCCAGCCTCGTGAAACGCCATGCAGAGGAGCGGACATTAAAACGGGCAATAAATTCCGTACGGCGGCAGCGCCTTCATGCAGCCACGACACGCACGGGCCGGAAACCCGCAACTGGCTCGGAGGCCGGCACCCGCACGGTTTCGATGCGAGCAAGCACGGGCTCGAGCGGAAGTGCATGCTCGGACGGGGCCGCAGTCTCGACGCTGGCTGCCGCTTCGACTTGCACCGTGGCCTGCGGCGCGAGCGAACAGTAGAGCGCGATGTAGCTGCGCGCCGGCTGCTCCCAGGAAAAGTCGCCGGACATCGCCGCACGCTGCAACGCATTCCACTCGCCGCTCTTGGCATACCAGCCCAGCGCGCGCTCGACTGCGGCAATCATGTCCTCGGCCTGCTCGCCGTCGAACAGCACGCCGGTCGCACCCGGCTTCGGCGCGGCGGCATTGCCGGCATCGACCACGGTGTCGTTGATCCCGCCCACACGCGAAGCAATGGGGATGGTGCCGTAGCGCATCGAATAAATCGGCGTCAGCCCGAAAGGCTCGAAGCGCGTACCGTGCAACAGCATGTCGGCGCCCGCGTGTAGCGCATGAGCGCGTTCCTCGTCATAGCCGATGTGGACTGCCACGCGCTCCGGGAAGCGCGCGGCCAGCGCCTGCAGGCCAGCTTCGTATTCGTGCTCTCCGCGCCCCAGTGCCACCACCTGCAGGCGCGTATGGCGCTCCAGCAATTGCGGCAACGCGGCCAACGCCACGTCGGCCATCTTCTGGTGCGTGATGCGGCTACCCAGCGCCAGCAGCGGGGCGCGTGCCATGACCGGCAATCCGAACATGTCCAGCAACGCGCGCTTGCAATAAGCCTTGTTGCGCAAGCCATCGATCCCGAAACGACGCACGATCAGCGGATCGGTCTCGGGATTCCAGGCTTGCACGTCCACGCCATTGGCAATCGGCACGATGTCGGCCCGCCGCTGCTGCAGCAAGCCTTCCATGCCGCAACCGAAGCGTGCGGTGAGCACCTCCTCGGCATAGGTCGGGCTGACGATGGAGATACGGTCGGCGTAGCGAATGCCCGCCTTCAGGAAACTCAATTGGCCCCAGAATTCGGCGCCGTCCGGTCCCGCCATGTCCGACGAAAGGCCAACGCGCTCAGCCAGATCGAGCGGGTAGTTCCCCTGGAACGCGAGGTTGTGAATCGTCAGCACCGAGGCCACGTCCTGCACACCTGCGACCTGCAACAAGGCCGGGATCAGTGCGGCGTGCCAGTCGTTCGCATGTACGACATGCGGAACCGGCAATGCAGTTTGCCCGGCACAGATGCGCACTGCGGCATGCGCGAGCGAGGCAAAGGAAATCGCATTGTCCGCATACTCGCGTCCGCTTTCGTCGACATAGGGATTGCCGCTGCGCTGGCGGAATCCCTCGCAATCGAACAACACGGTGCTGAAACCATGCTCCGGCAAGCGCCCCTGCAGCAGCCTGCCCTCACCGCATGGCAGTCCGGATAGCGCGGCGACTTCGCGTGGGCTCTGCAGCGCCGCCAAGGCGGACGGATAGGCAGGCATCAGTAGGGTGAG
>DATBUE010000019.1:0-2058 GCA_036516375.1 Noviherbaspirillum sp.
CTGATGGCCGCGATGCTGCACGACGTCATCGAGGATACCGGCATTCCCAAGGAAGCTCTGGTCGCCCAGTTCGGCGAAACCGTCGCCGAGCTGGTCGATGGGGTCAGCAAGCTGACCCAGATGAACTTCGAGACCAAGGCCGAGGCCCAGGCCGAGAATTTCCAGAAGATGGCCATGGCCATGGCCCGCGACATCCGCGTGATCCTGGTCAAGCTCGCCGACCGCCTGCACAACATGCGCACCCTGGAGGTGCTGGCCGGCGAGAAACGCCGGCGCATCGCCAAGGAAACCCTGGAAATCTACGCACCGATCGCCAATCGCCTCGGTATGCACACGATGCGCGTGGAGTTCGAGGACCTCGGCTTCAAAGCCATGCACCCGATGCGCTCCGAGCGTATCCGTGCCGCGGTGCGCCGCGCTCGCGGCAACCGCAACGAGATCGTCGAGAAGATCGAGCAGTCGCTGATTCACTGCCTCGAGCGCGATGGTCTGGAAGGCGAGGTGCTGGGTCGCGAGAAGCACCTGTACAGCATCTACAAGAAGATGCGCGGCAAGCGCAAGGCGTTCCACGAGATCATGGACGTCTATGCCTTCCGCATCGTGGTGGACAAGGTCGATACCTGCTACCGCGTGCTCGGCGCGGTGCACAGCCTGTACAAGCCGCTGCCAGGGCGATTCAAGGACTACATCGCGATCCCCAAGGCCAACGGTTACCAGTCGCTGCACACCACCCTGTTCGGCATGCACGGCGTGCCCATCGAGATCCAGATCCGCACACGCGAAATGGAAGAGATGGCCAACAACGGCATCGCCGCGCACTGGCTGTACAAATCCAACGAGGATGAAGTGCCCAAGGGCACCCACGCCCGCGCACGGCAATGGGTCAAGGGCGTGCTGGAGCTGCAGCAGCGCGCCGGCAACTCGCTGGAATTCATCGAGAGCGTCAAGATCGACCTGTTCCCGGACGAGGTCTACGTCTTCACGCCCAAGGGCCGCATCATGGAACTGCCCAAGGGTTCCACCGCGGTCGACTTCGCCTACGCGGTACACACCGATGTCGGCAACACCTGCATCGCCTGCCGCGTCAACCGTCGCCTGGCGCCGCTGTCGCAACCGCTGGAAAGCGGCTCGACGGTGGAGATCGTCACCGCACCGGGGGCTCGGCCGAACCCGGCGTGGCTGAATTTCGTCGTCACCGGCAAGGCGCGCACGCACATTCGCCATGCGCTCAAGCTGCAGCGCCGCTCGGAGTCCATCAATCTCGGCGAGCGGCTGCTGAGCAAGGCCCTCAGCGGTTTCGAGACGAGCCTGGACAAGATCAGCCCCGAGCGCATCCAGCAGGTGCTTGCCGAATACCACATGGAATACGTCGAGGACCTGCTGGAAGACATTGGCTTGGGCAACCGCATGGCCTATGTCATCGCCCGGCGTCTGATTGCCCGGGACGACGAACAGGCACCAGCGCTCGAAGGGCCGCTGGCTATCCGCGGCACCGAAGGGTTGGTACTCAACTACGCCAAGTGCTGCACACCGATCCCCGGCGACCCCATCGTCGGGCACCTGTCGGCCGGCAAGGGCATGGTGGCGCACCTGGAAACCTGCCGGAACATCGCCGACGTCCGCCACAATCCGGACAAGTGCATTCAGCTGTCCTGGTCCAAGGACGTCACCGGCGAGTTCAACGTCGAACTGCGCGTCGAACTGGAGCACCAGCGCGGCCTGATTGCCTTGCTGGCCAGCAGTGTCAACGCTGCCGACGGCAACATCGAGAAAATCAGCATGGACGAACGCGACGGCCGTATCAGCGTGGTCCAACTGGTGGTCAGCGTGCACGACCGCGTGCACCTGGCGCGTGTGATCAAGAAGCTGCGTACCCTGACCGGTGTGGTCCGCATCACCCGCATGCGTACGTAGTCCGCCAACCGCAAGGAGTCATCATGAGCAAGACCGTAATCAACAGCGACAAGGCCCCTGCCGCTATCGGCACCTACTCCCAGGCGATCAAGGCCGGCAACACCGTCTACATGTCGGGCCAGATCCCGCTGGACCCTAAGACCA
>DATBUE010000020.1:0-5047 GCA_036516375.1 Noviherbaspirillum sp.
GCGTGGGGTCGACTGCAGGCGGCACGGGCGGGTCGAACTGGAAGGGTTGGCCATCGAGCGTGGCGTACACGTTCCACTGCCCCGGCGTAGCCGTCTTCACATAAAAGCTTTGCAACACATGGGCGTTGCCCAGGCTGTCGAACACCTGCACCGAGCTCGAGCTGTTGTAGGTGCGCGGGTCGGTCAGATCCACCGGAGCCACCGAGGGCACTTCGCTGCGCGAATCCAGATTCAACTGGACTTCGACCACTTCAGTGATGTGCGGTGCAAGGTCGTCGGTGCGAATGTTCAGCTCGCTCGGGGCGCCGGTCGAAAGCACGCCGCGCGCGTCGGCGGTGTAACCGGTCAGGCGCGCGCCGTTGGCATTGACGATGTAGCCTGTGCGGTCGAGCTGGAACTGGCCGTTGCGCGTGTAGGTGATGGTGCCGTTGGTGGCCATGCGGAAGAAGCCGCCCCCGTTGATCGCCATGTCGAGCGGATTGTTCGACGAGGTGATGTTCCCCTGAGTGAACTGTTGCGCCACCTGCGCGACCTTGGTCCCGATGCCCACTTGCGTGCTGCCGGCGCCGGTCAGCGAACTGGCAAACACGTCGGCAAACTGGGCTTGCGAGCCCTTGAAGCCGACCGTATTCGAGTTGGCGACGTTGTTGCCGATGGTTTCGAGGCTCTTGGAAGCCGCGTTCAAACCGCTCAATCCTTGCTGAAAACTCATTTCTCTCTCCTTGCCTTCCGGCTTGCGGCCAGCGGTGAAAACGACGACTTACAGGATCTCGCGCACATCGGTCATGCCGAGCGCGCCCAAACCCGGCACATTGAGCTTCACGCCCTGGCCGGAAGTACTCACACTGGAAACGACGCCGAAGGCCAGCGTATTGGCCTTGGTCTTCTCGCCGGCGCGCTCGGCCACCACCTCGAAGGTGTAATTGCCATCCGGCGCCTGCTTGTCCTTGTCGAGCTTGCCGTCCCAGGCCAGGGGCACCACGCCGGCTTCGGCCGCGCCAAGGTCCATCTGGTGCACGGCTACGCCATCCTTGTCGCGCACGGTGATGCGCAAGGCGTCGGCCGGTTCTTCCAGCTCGACGCCGAAGATCGACTTGCCCTCGACCAGTTGCAGGTCGTTGCCCGGAACCAGCACACCGCGTCCGATCATGTTGGCCGCCTGCATGGACTGGCTGGCGAAGTAACTGGACTGCAGCGACTCCAGCGTAGTGTTCAGTTTTTCAATGCCCGAAACCGTCGACAACTGCGCGAGCTGGCTCGTCACTTGCGCGTTGTCGAGCGGATTCAGCGGATCCTGGTTGCGCATCTGCGTTACCAGCAAGGTCATGAAGCGGTTCTGCGCATCCTCGACCTGGCCGACACCCCCCTTGGCCGGCCCGTTCACCGCCGCCATCAGCTCCGGCGACACTTTTTGCACGCTAGTCATTCATCGTCTCCGTAGTTGGCTTATTGACCGAGGGTCAGGGTCTTGAGCAGCATGGTCTTGGCTGCATTCATGGTTTCGACGTTGGTCTGGTAGGAGCGCGAGGCGGAAATCATGTCGACCATTTGCTCGACCACGTTCACGTTCGGCATCGCGACAAAGCCGTCTGCGTTCGCCTGCGGATGCGCCGGGTTGTGCACCATGCGCGCCGGCGCCTGGTTTTCCACCACCTGCTGCACCTTGACGGCAAAAGAACCGGGCGCGGCACCCGGCACCGACTCGAACACGACCTGCTTGGCGCGGTAGACCTTACCGTCGGGTCCGGCCGTGCTCTCGGCATTGGCGATGTTGCTGGCCACAGTATTCAAGCGCTGGCCCTGGGCACCCATGGCCGAACCGGCGATTTCGAAGATATTGAACAGCGACATGACGACTCTCCTTACTGACCCTGGATCGCGGTCATCAACTTCTTGATCTGGCCGCCGGCAAAGGTGACTCCGGCTTCGTAACGCAAGGCGTTGTCGATGAAGCGGTTGCGTTCCGCATCCATGTCCACCGTGTTGCCGTCGACGCTGCCCTGCGCCGCGGTGCGATACAGCAGCGGTGCACCGCTGGCGGTGACGCCGGCGGAAACCGCGCCCTGCAGATGCGACGCATGCGTCTTCACCAGCGGCGCGCTGTTCGCCGTGGCGCTCTTGTCGAGCGCCCCCTTCAGGGCCGCATTGAAATCGATGTCGCGCGCCTTGTAGTTGGGCGTGTCCGCATTGGCGATGTTCGAAGCCAGCACCTGCTGGCGCTCGGCGCGCAAAGCCAGCACGGTCTGGTGAAAACGCAGGGTTTCGTCGAGCTTTCCGATCATGTCTTCCTCCGAAATCCCGCACGCAGCCAGCCGAGGGGGATTGATATAGCGTGGATATTACGGATGCAAAACTCGCATCCATCCCACAAAAAGGGTTTGAAACGGGGGCCTTTTCATCCTTTTGATTTGACGGCCCGTCCGTAACATGCACGCTGAAATGAATCCCGTCGTGTCCGCGCAAACGTTGCCGCGCACGGCGCCGTACCCGTCTTCGAGCTCCACCGTGCACCTGTCTTCACGTCCGCCTTCCAGGTTTTTCCCGCGCCTGCTGCTTGCAGCCGCCGCGCTGCTGGGCGCCGCGGCCGTGCAGGCCAACGACGTTCCACGCCATGACCCGGCGCAGATCCGGCTCCAGGTCGAGCACTTCCTGCGCACCCAGAGCACCGCGCTCCCCGGCAAGGCCACGATCACGGTCGGCCAGGTCGACACCCGCCTCGCCCTGCCGATGTGTGCGGCCAGCGAGGTCTTCCTGCCCAACGGCGCCCGCCTGTGGGGCAAGACATCGGTCGGTGTCCGCTGCAGTGCGCCGTCGCCCTGGACCATCTATGTGCAAGCCACCGTGCAAGTGCACGGCGACTATCTGGTGACCGCTGCTCCGCTGGCACAGGGCCAGACCTTGGGACCGAATGACGTCGCCACCGTCTCCGGCGACCTCACCACCCTGCCCCATGGCGTAGCGACCGATGCGCGCCAGGTGGTCGGACACACGCTCGGCGTGTCGCTGCCGGCCGGTGCGCCGTTGCGCAGCGATGCCCTGCGCGCGCCGCAGGTGGTGCAACAGGGACAAACGGTGCGGGTAGTCTCGGCCGGACCCGGCTTCAAGGTGTCGGCCGAGGGCCGGGCACTAAACAATGCAGCGGCCGGTCAGATCGCACAGGTACGCACCGCCTCCGGCCAAACGGTCAGCGGCGTGGCACGTGCCGGAGGCGTGGTGGAAGTGACCTACTGATGGGCGAAGCGCAGACAGGCGCGGGGGTACTTTGTAAATTTTTGCAATCCCCGGCGCGCGCCTCTAAAGTTTTCCTGAAGCACGTCGATAAACGGGATGACAAGAACTGCAAATCCGCCCATACAGTGAAGGAACGATCGTGAAAATCGATGACTCGGTAAAGAAAAACAGCAGCTTGGGTGTCGGCACCACGCCGGCGCGCAGTGGCAAGGCTGCCGACAAGGGGCCGGTTGGCGCCACAACCGGCCCCTCGGCCACCCAAGGTGACAGCGTGCACCTGTCCACCAAGCTCGAAGGCCTGGCCGCCAGCGGTGGCAATGCCGTGTTCGACGCCAAAAAAGTCGAAGAAATCAAAGCAGCCATCGCTGAAGGCCGCTTTCAGGTCAACCCGGAAAAGGTCGCCGACGGCTTGCTCGACACCGTCACCGACCTGATCCACAGCCGCAAGAGATAAATGCAAGACATCGCCTCCAACCCGGCCGCCACGCTGGCCGAAGAACTGGCCGCCGGCCGCAGCCTGCTGCAGTTGCTCAAGGACGAGCAGGAACTGCTGATCAAGGCCGACGTGGACGGGTTGAACAAGGCAACGGAAGAAAAATCCAGGCTGGTTGGAACAATGGGAGAACTTGCCCTGCGCCGTCACCGCAGCCTGGCCGCAGCCGGCCACCCGGCCAGCGAGAGCGGCATGCAGGACTGGCTCAACAGCCTGAAAGACCCGAAGGCAGGTCAGCAGATCCGCCAGACCTGGAGCACGCTGATCGAACTCGGCAGCCTGGCCAAAGAATTGAACCGCACCAACGGCATGCTGATCGGCCAGCACATGGCGCGCACCCAGAACGCTCTCTACGTACTGCAAGGCGGACAACAGGGCGAACAACTGTACGGCCCGAACGGGCAGGCGACAGGCCCGGGTGGCGGACGCACCCTAGTGGTCGGCTAGCACAAAAAACAAGCCCGCTCTCCTTACTCAAAGAATGACAAGCAAGACGACAAGGATTGCATTCCTCCCATAGGCGAAATGCTGAAAGTCGTCTTCTAACCTCAAGACCTCTGAATAAGTAAGACGACGGGCTTGCCCAAAGTCGGGAGCGGATTTTTCCGCTCCCTCTTTTTTCGATCAAAGCACAGGAGTGGCAGGCTCAGTGAACAATTGCCGCCCACTTCCGAATTGCGTATTCGCCAACAGTGCCTGGGTCTGATCGACAGGGACAGCAGTCAGATTGCCGCTCGTCGCATAGTGATGAGCAAGATCGCCGCCAATAGCCACCGTATCGCTTCCGTCTACATGGAACTGGGCAAGCGCTGCCGACAACGCCCATTGATTCAATCCTGGCGCCGCAGCTCGTGCCGCATCGAACTCTGCAACCAGAGCACGGAAGTCGAACTGCTCCACCTTGTTGTCGCGGATGGAATCGCCCGAAGCCGGAGCGTAATCAGTGCTCCCCTCGATAAAGACCTGAAGATGAGCGGCAGTACGGTTTGACGTATTGGAATACCAGTTCTTGAATGTGAGCTGATCGTTAGTTCCGGTGGCAAGCACAAGATCCTCGCCGCTTTTACTGAACAACAAATTGGCATATTGAATGCCACCACCTAATGACACAGTGTTATTCGCACCCCAGCTTGCCAGAACGGTGTCCATACCATCGCCAGCGTTAAAAGCAATCACATCGTTACCCGCACCGGTAGTAATCGTGTCATTCCCCGATCCGCCTGCAATAAACGCATTGCCGGCCCCGCCGATAATCGTGTCATCGCCCGCGCCGCCCATGAACAAGTTATTGCCCACAGCATCACTTAGGGTATCCATCCCGTC
>DATBUE010000021.1:0-5183 GCA_036516375.1 Noviherbaspirillum sp.
CACGGCCGGCTGTTACAACGCCAAGGATGCGGTCTACACGTTGCAGCTCGCACGCGAACTCCTGAACGGTCACAAGCTGGTCAAGCTGGAAGTGCTGGGCGATGAGCGCACGCTGTTTCCGAACATGCCGGAAACCCTGAAGGCAGCCGAGACGCTGGTGAAGGATGGGTTCGACGTCATGGTCTACTGCAGCGACGATCCGATCCAGGCCAGGATGCTGGAAGAGATCGGTTGCGTGGCGGTGATGCCGCTGGCTTCCCTCATCGGTTCCGGCATGGGCATCCTCAATCCCTGGAACCTGTCGCTGATCATCGAACAGGCCAAGGTGCCCGTGCTCGTGGATGCGGGTGTAGGCACGGCGTCCGATGCCGCGATTGCAATGGAACTGGGTTGCGATGGCGTGCTGATGAACACGGCCATCGCGGGAGCGAAGGATCCGGTGCGCATGGCGCGCGCGATGAAGCTGGCAGTCGAAGCGGGTCGCGAAGCGTATCTTGCCGGACGCATCCCCAAGAAGTTCACGGCCTCCCCGTCGTCGCCAATGGAGGGGCGCGCAACATGATGCGCCCCAGCGTGCTGGTTTTTGCCGGCTCAGACCCGAGCGGCGGCGCCGGGTTGCAGGCGGACTTGCACGCGATTGCGGCCCAGCATGCGCATGCGCTTACCGTGGTCACGGCGGTAACCGTGCAGGACAACGATCGTGTGTACAGCGTCAATGCTGTCGAGCCTGACTTGGTGCTGGCCCAGGCACGCGCGGTGAGCGCCAAGATCGAAGTGGCGGCCGTCAAGCTCGGCATTCCGGGCAGCGTAGCGAATGCGCGCGCGATTGCAGAGATGCTGCAGGAACTGCGGCAACACAATCCGGCGTTGCCGGTCGTGCTCGACCCGGTCTTGGCCAGCGGCAAGGGCCACACACTCGCCGATGGTGACGCCATCGAAGCTGTGATGATCCTGCTCGCGCATGCCACGCTGGTGTTGCCGAACCTGCCCGAAGCGAGCGCTTTGTGCAACGGCGAACGCAGGATGGAGGAGCAGGCCGTGCAATTGCTGGCCAAGTGTCCGAACGTGCTGATCAAGGGCGGACACGGCAGCGGCCCGGAAGTGGTCAACGTATGGTTCGCAAGCGAGGGCCAGCGCACCTGGAAATGGCCACGCCTGAAAGGTGAGTTTCACGGAACGGGATGTACGCTCGCGGCCGCCGTCGCCGGGCAGTTGGCTCGCGGCATTGCCCTCCCCGAAGCACTCGATGCTGCGCAGGCTTACGTGCATCGCACGCTGGCCTCGGCCTACGTCATTGCTGCCGGGCAGCGCATCCCTGATCGCAACACAACATTCAAGGAATACACATGAAGGGTTTGTATCTGGTGACGCCCGATTGGGACGATACGCAGCGCTTGCTGACGGTGACGGAAGCCGCCCTGCGCGGCGGAGCCGCACTGCTGCAGTATCGGCACAAGTTTGCCGATGCCGCCTTGCGGCGCGAACAGGCTTCGGCCTTGCTCGCCCTGTGCCGCCGCTACGGCAAGCCTTTCATCATCAACGACTACGTGGACCTGTGCCTGGAGCTCGATGCCGATGGCATTCATGTAGGCGGCACCGACCAGCCTGTGGCGCAGGTGCGCGCTGCCGTCGGTGCGCGGCGTATCGTCGGCGCTTCCTGTTATGGCAGCCTGGACCTCGCCCGCGCGGCTTTCGAAGCCGGGGCCAGCTATGTCGCCTTCGGCGGCTTCTATCCTTCGCGCGTCAAGAAATATGAAGTCTCGACTCCGGCATCCATCGTTGGCCAGGCGAAGGCGATGCTGCCAGTGCCGAACGTGGTGATCGGCGGGATGACGGTCGAAAACGCAAAACCCTTGGTGACCGAAGGCGCCGACATGGTTGCGGCAATCAGCAGCGTCTATTCGAGTGAGGATCCGGAAGCGGCTGCACGTGCATTCTCGGCCCTCTTTGTTTGAGATTGTTTGCAAATTTGAAATTAAAAGACAGGGCGGAGGCGCTCTCGAATTTGAAGCGATTTCAGTTCGAAATGACAGCCCGCCTTTCCGTCGCAGCGATTTCTGAATTCGTCGAACTGTCTTAATCTTTCAAACTGTTTCCTTCCTTTTGATCCTCTTCAACAAGGTGTGCGGCAAGTATTAAGCGGCACTGGTAGAATCGCCGAATTCATATTTGCAATATTCAACCGACACCCAATGACAACTAGAGGAGCTCCCATGTCGAATCTCGGATCTGCAAAGAGTGCGATCAAGGCCGAATTGGCCCATGCTCGTGAAGGCGCGGCGTACTACCAGTCGCTGGTCACTGCATTGGAAGAGGCCTTGAACCGGCTCGACAGTGTTGGCCCGGAAGGCGGCAGGGCGCCCAAGCACGCCGCCGCATTGAGCGATAAGCCGGTGCGCGGCCGCCGCGGACGCAAGCCGCGCGTGGAAGCTGCAGCCGAGTCCGAAGGCGAGCTGCCGGGCACGCGCAAGGAGTTCTGGGTCGACCTGGTCGATTCGCAACCGAAATCCGCCGTCGACGTCGTGCAGGCTGCCGTCGACAAGCTCGGTTTCAAGCCCAGCCGTGACCAGATCAAGAAGCTGTCGCAGCGTGCGACCTATGCCTTGAACACGATGGTCAAGAGCGGTGAAATTTCGGATTCGGGCAACGGCCGCGCACGCCGTTTTTTCCGCGCCGGCTGATACCCACGCCGGGAGTAATCAAACTCCCGGCCCTTCGCATCCGGCGCCTATAATCGCCGGATGCAGAATCTTCTTCACAATCTCAATCCCGAGCAGCTCGCTGCTGTCACGCTGCCCCCGCAATCGGCCCTGATTCTCGCAGGTGCCGGCTCCGGCAAAACCCGTGTTCTCACCACTCGCATCGCCTGGTTGATCCAGACCGGCCAGGTTTCGCCTGCCGGCGTGCTGGCTGTCACATTTACCAACAAGGCGGCGAAGGAAATGTTGTCGCGCCTGTCGGGGATGTTGCCGATCAATACACGCGGCATGTGGATCGGCACCTTCCATGGTTTGTGCAACCGTTTGCTGCGTGCACATTATCGTGATGCAGGCTTGCCGCAGACGTTCCAGATTCTCGATGCGGCCGACCAGCTCTCCGCAATCAAGCGCTTGTTGAAATCGCTGAATGTGGACGATGAAAAGTACCCGCCGCGCAATCTGATGTACTTCATCAACAATGCGAAGGAACAGGGCTTGCGCGCCCATGACATCGAAGCGAACGACGATTACAACCGCCGCTTCATCGTCCTCTACGATGCCTATGACCAGCAGTGCCAGCGCGAAGGCGTGGTCGATTTCGCGGAATTGCTGTTGCGTACTTATGAACTGCTGACGCGCAACCAACCCCTGCGCGAACACTATCAATCTCGTTTCCGGCACATCCTGGTCGACGAATTCCAGGACACCAACAACCTGCAGTACAAATGGCTGAAGCTCCTGGCTGGCGCCGGCAACGCGGTGTTTGCAGTGGGCGATGACGACCAGAGTATCTATGCCTTCCGCGGCGCCAACGTCGGCAACATGTCGGCCTTCGAGCGCGAGTTCCAAGTGAAGAACCTGATCAAGCTGGAACAGAACTATCGCTCGCATGCGCACATCCTGGATGCTGCCAATACGCTGATCGAACACAACAGCAAGCGTCTGGGCAAGAATTTGCGCACCGATGCCGGGCATGGCGAGCAGGTGCGTATCTATGAAGCCAGCAGTGACATCCAGGAAGCGCAGTGGGTGATCGAGGAAGCCAAGAGCCTGATCAACGAAGGCGCGTCGCGCAGCGAGATCGCGATCCTGTATCGCTCCAATGCGCAATCGCGCGTCATCGAGCATGCTTTGTTCACCGCCGGCATTCCCTATCGTGTCTATGGCGGGCAACGCTTCTTCGAGCGTGCCGAAATCAAGCATGCGATCGCCTATCTGCAGTTGATGGACAACCCGCACAACGATTCGGCTTTCCTGCGCGTGGTGAACTTCCCCACGCGTGGAATCGGCGCGCGCTCGATCGAGCAATTGCAGGATGCTGCGCGCCAGTACGGCATCTCCCTGTATGCGGCCGTGCCTTATGTCACGGGCAAGGCAGGTTCCTCATTGGGCGGCTTCGTGCGGCTGGTCGAAGGCATGCGTTTCGAAACCCAGAACCTGCCGCTGCAGGAAATGGTGAAGGTCATGCTCGACATGAGCGGCCTGATCACGCATTACCAGAGCGAGAAGGAAGGGGCGGATCGCATCGAGAACCTGGAGCAATTGGTCAGTGCAGCGATGCTGTTCGTTTCCGAAGAAGGTTTCGGCATCGATGCGCCGGCCTTTCTCGGCCCGCGTGCGGAGGCGAGCGCGGGAACCCAGCTCGCGAATGGAGATGAAGTCCTCGACGCCGATGCACCGCTACCGGCGGTGATGTCGCCATTGTCGGCCTTCCTTTCGCATGCTTCGCTCGAAGCCGGCGACAACCAGGCCCAGGCCGGGCAGGACGCGCTGCAATTGATGACAGTGCATTCGGCCAAGGGGCTGGAATTCGATGCAGTCTTCATCACCGGCCTGGAGGAGGGGCTGTTCCCGCACGAGAACAGCGCGCAGGAAGAGGGCGGCCTGGAAGAGGAGCGGCGCCTGATGTACGTGGCGATCACGCGCGCGAAGAAGCGGTTGTACATCAGCTTTTCACAGTCGCGCATGCTGCACGGACAGACCCGCTACGGCATTCGCTCGCGCTTCCTGGAGGAGCTGCCCGCACATGCGCTGAAGTGGCTGTCGCCGCGCGTGCAGACGCATTGGTTTGGTCAGCGCAAATCGGCTTGGGACGATGCGCCGGAAAGTGGCGTGAATGCTATCGCACAGAATTTCGCGCGCAGCGACAGCGGCTGGCGTGCAGGCCAGGCGGTGGCGCATCGCAAGTTCGGCGAAGGCGTGATCGTCAATATCGAAGGCAGCGGGACCAATATGCGTGCCCATATCAACTTCGGCCAGCACGGCATGAAGCTGCTGGACCTGAGCGTGGCCAAGCTGGAGCGCGTGGGCGGGTGATGCCGGCTCGCAGCATTCTTGCCGAGCCGGGAGTGCCGGATGTCGGGCTCGAAGTACCCGCGGAAAATAAATTGTGAGATGGATGGGGCTTTGGGCGGATGCGATGCAAGGCGCCCGGCTCGCCGCAGTGCGAGCACTGCAAGAGACGGGCAACGCAGCAGCGCACCG
>DATBUE010000022.1:0-6356 GCA_036516375.1 Noviherbaspirillum sp.
CTATCTATTACTGGCAGGCTTCGCACTCTTCGAAGCCGGGATCGCCCGGGCGCAGCATGCACGCGGGACCGGCGACATCTTCGCTGGCCACGGCAGCAGGAGCAACCGGAGCGGCAGCAACGGTGCTTGCGCCACTGGCCGACACTGCATTCAGCGCCCCCGCCTTGGTGGTGGATTTCTCCGCGTGGGTAGCACCCATCGTGCGCAGATAGTAGGTCGTCTTCAGGCCACGCAGCCAAGCCAGCTTGTAAGTCTCGTCCAGTTTCTTGCCCGACGCGCCAGCCATGTAGATATTGAGCGACTGCGCCTGGTCGATCCACTTCTGGCGACGCGACGCGGCCTCGACCAGCCACTTCGGCTCTACCTCGAAAGCCGTTGCATACAACTCGCGCAGGTCCTGCGGAATGCGGTCGATCTTGGCCAGGCTGCCATCGAAGTACTTCAAGTCGGCGACCATCACTTCGTCCCACAGGCCGCGCGCCTTCAGGTCGCGCACCAGGTGTTCGTTGATCTCGGTAAATTCGCCGGACAGGTTCGACTTCACATACAGGTTCTGGTAGGTCGGCTCGATGCAGGCGGAGACGTCGATGATGTTCGAAATCGTCGCCGTCGGTGCAATCGCCACGCAGTTCGAGTTGCGCATGCCGTATTCCTTGATGCGTGCGCGCAGGGCCGACCAATCCATCGATTCAGAGCTGTCGACCTCAAGATAGCCGCCGCGTTCCTCAGCCAGCAACTTGACCGAATCCTGCGGCAGGATGCCGCGATCCCACAGCGAACCCTTGTACGAGCTGTAGCGACCGCGCTCTTCGGCCAGTTCGGTCGAGGCCCAGTAGGCGTAGTAGCAGACGGCTTCCATCGAACGATCGGCAAATTCGACCGCTTCCATCGATGCATACGGCACACGCATCATGTGCAGGCAATCCTGGAAACCCATGATACCCATGCCGACCGGGCGGTGGCGCAGGTTGGAATCACGTGCCTTCTTGACTGCGTAGTAGTTGATGTCGATCACGTTGTCGAGCATACGCATCGCGGTGCGGATGGTCTTCTGCAGCTTGGCGTGATCCAGCTTGCCATCGACCATGTGCGCCGGCAGGTTGATCGAGCCGAGGTTGCAGACGGCGATCTCGGAATCGTTGGTGTTCAACGTGATCTCAGTGCACAGGTTCGAGCTGTGCACGACACCGACGTGCTGCTGCGGCGAGCGGATGTTGCACGGGTCCTTGAACGTGATCCAGGGATGGCCGGTTTCGAACAGCATCGACAGCATCTTGCGCCACAGGTCCAGCGCCTGCACTTTCTTATAGAGCTTGAGTTCGCCGCGAGCCGCCTTGGCTTCGTAGCCGGTATAGGCAGCCTCGAATGCCTTGCCAAACTTGTCGTGCAGATCGGGCACGTCGGACGGCGAGAACAGCGTCCACTCGCCCTTTTCCATCACGCGCTTCATGAACAGGTCCGGAATCCAGTTCGCGGTATTCATGTCGTGCGTGCGGCGGCGATCGTCACCGGTGTTCTTGCGCAGGTCGAGGAATTCCTCGATATCCAGGTGCCAGGTTTCCAGGTAGGCACAGACGGCGCCCTTGCGCTTGCCGCCCTGGTTCACTGCGACGGCGGTGTCGTTGACCACCTTAAGGAACGGCACCACGCCTTGCGACTTGCCGTTGGTGCCCTTGATGCGCGAACCGAGTGCACGCACCGGCGTCCAGTCATTGCCCAGTCCTCCGGCGAACTTCGACAGCAGCGCGTTTTCCTTGATCGCTTCGTAGATGCCGTCCAGATCGTCGGAGACGGTGGTCAGATAGCAGGACGAGAGCTGCGAGCGCTGGGTGCCGGAGTTGAACAGCGTCGGCGTCGAACTCATGAAGTCGAACGAGGACAACAGGTTGTAGAACTCGATCGCACGCGCTTCGCGGTTGATTTCGTTCAGCGCCAGGCCCATTGCCACGCGCATGTAGAACGCTTGCGGCATTTCGATGCGACGGCCCTCGAGATGGATGAAGTAGCGGTCGTACAGCGTCTGCAGGCCGAGGTAGCCGAATTGCAGATCGCGTTCCGGCACCAGCGCTTCGGCCAGTTGAGCCAGGTCGAACTGGCCCAGCTTGGCATCGAGCAGGTCGGCATCGATGCCCTTCTTGATGAATTTCGGGAAGTAGTCGACGTAGTGCGCACGCGCATCGGCCTGTGCCACTTCCTGGCCGAACACCTCCTTGCGCACCGTGTGCATCAGCAGACGCGCAGTCACCTTGCTGTAGGCCGGATCCTTCTCCATCAGCGCACGTGCGGCCAGGATCACGGACTTGTGCAATTCCTCGACCGGCACACCGTCGTACAGGTTCTTCAGCGTTTCGGCGAGGATGGCCTCGGCATCGACATGCTGTTCCAGCCCCACGCAGGCTGCGGAAATCAGAGCACGCACCTGCTCGACATCGAGCGGGCGGCTCAGGCCGTCTTCGATCACATTCAACGCCGGCACCGCAGTGGACTGCGCGGCCTTCTGTTGCGCACGCTCTTCCATGCGCTTGGCGCGGTACAGCACGTAGGCACGGGCGACATCGTGTTCGCCGGAGCGCATCAAGGCCAGTTCGACCTGATCCTGCACGTCTTCGATATGGAAAGTGCCACCAGCCGGCTGACGGCGCAGCAAAGCGGACACGACGTCATTCGTCAGTTGTTCGACCAGTTCGCGCACGCGCGCGGAAGCGGCACCATGGCCGCCATTGACCGCGAGGAAGGCCTTGGTCACTGCAATCGAAATCTTTGACGGCTCGAAACCGACCACTGCACCGTTGCGGCGGATGATCTTGTAGTCGCCATAGCCGCCCTTTTGCGCGCTCGACTGCTTGGGGTTCGCGGCCGGAATGGAGGACAGGCCGAACTCGGTATTGGACTTGACGGAAACTTCTTGCGTAGGGTGCATCGTGCCTCCTGGGATGATGACGCGCACAGTTTTGCGCTGCTATTGGTTATGGGTACGAACCGCGAAGCCGGCCCGGCTCGCCTTTGCTGCGACCGGTGGCAATGAAACGCGGCCTGTGCCGCCCTCGGTACCGGCAGTACGTGCGGCCAAGCACGCGGGCGGTTGAGTCAGGCATCACTACAACCACAATATATAGTGGTGGCACTGCGAATCGGGACTAATTCTAGTGCCCGCATCCGGGTGGCGCAATAGCTTTTCGACCTGTCCCGAATAATTTATGTGGGGTTCGGGCCTTGACTTTTGGCGGTCTTCAGCCCGGGAAGACGAGCGTGGTTTCGAGCCGCAGCGCAGCATCGTTTTGAATCAAGCACTTGCGAAACATTCCCCAGTCAAAGCATGGGCCGGGGTCGGTCTTGCGTCCCGGTGCTATGTGTTCGTGGCCGGCGACGGCACGAATCGGATGACGCACCCCCACTGCACAGCTCAGTTGCCCCAGCACCTCGTACTGCTCGGCTGTGAAGGCTTGGTCGTCGCAGCCTTCGAGCTCTACGCCGATGGAAAAATCATTGCAGCGCTCGCGCCCGTCGAAACAGGAGACACCCGCATGCCAGGCGCGCGCAAGGGTCGAAACGAACTGCAGCAGCGCGCCATCGCGCCGCACCAGGAAGTGGGCCGAGACTTTCAACGCGCGCAGGCGATCGAAGTAAGGGTGCAGATCGCAATCAAGCGTATTCGTAAACAGTTGCGCGATGTAGGGGCCGCCGAATTCCCCCGGCGGCAGGCTGATGTTGTGCACCACCAGCAGGTCGATCTCCGCACCTTCCGGACGCGCATCGTAATTCGGTGAAGGGATGCGCTGCGCGGCCATGCACCAGCCTGCGGCATCAATCGTGTAGTCGGTCATCCTCGGTCCGGGTCCTGGATCGCCAGGCGTTGCATCCGGTAGCGCAACTGGCGAAAGCTGATTCCAAGCAGCTCCGCAGCCTGGGTACGGTTGAAACGGGTGCGTCCGAGCGCGCGCAGGATGATCTCGCGTTCGACTTGATCCAGGTAGGCCGGCAAGGATGCCGGTAGCGCCTCATCCTCCTGCACTGCAGGACTCGCATCGGCGGGCGTGCAGGCAAGCGTCGACGCACTCGCCTCGGCAGCATCAATCTCAGGCGGCTGCGAGACCGGCACGGCCGGCGGCGACACGGGAGCAGGTGCGACATGGGAAGCCGGCGCGGGCAGGGACTTCAGCGCAAGATCGCCGACTTCGATCAATCCATCCCCGGCAAAGGCCAGAGCGCGCTCCAGGATGTTCTCCAGCTCGCGCACGTTGCCGGGGAAACTGTAAGCCTGCAATGCGGCAAGTGCCGCAGGCGACAATTGCGCTTGCGTGCCGGGCGCGGCGAGCTTTTGCAGGATCACGCCGGCAAGCATGCCGACGTCTTCCAGCCGCTCGCGCAAGGGCGGCAGGCGCAGCTCGATGACATTGAGGCGGTAATACAGATCCTGGCGAAAGCGCCCTTTCTCGACGCACTCGGCCAAGTCCTGATGAGTCGCGCTGATCAAGCGCACATCCACCGGCTCCTCGACTGTCGCGCCTACCTTGCGCACGCGCCGCTCCTGGATTGCACGCAAGAGCTTCACCTGCATCGCCAACGGCAGATCGGCCACTTCGTCCAGCATCAAGGTGCCACCGTGGGCGGCCTGGAAGAAGCCATCGCGGTCGTCGTTGGCACCGGTAAATGCGCCCTTGCGGTAACCGAAGAACTCCGCTTCCATCAGCGCGTCTGGAATGGCACCGCAATTGACGGCGATGAAGGGCTTGTCGGCACGCGCGCTGGTCGCGTGAATTGCACGTGCGGCAAGTTCCTTGCCGCTGCCCGATTCTCCGCTGATGGCAACCGGCGCCATGCTGCGCGCAAGGCGGCTGATCTGGGCGCGCAAGTCGCACATGGCCGACGACTCGCCGATCAGGCGGTTGGCGTCATTGCGTACCCGGCCACGCAGGTCTTCCCCCTTTTGCATGCGCAACGCCGCCTGCACCATCTGGCGCAACTCGTCCAGCCGCAGCGGCTTGGACAGGTAATCGAAGGCACCGGCCTTCAGTGCCGCCACTGCATTGTCGGCGCTGCCGAACGCGGTGATCACCGCAATTGGAATGACGCGCGGTCCGCTGGCCACCTCCCTGACCAGTTCGATGCCCTGGCCGTCAGGCAGGCGCATGTCGGTCAGAATCAGTGCGTACTCGTGGCTGGCCAAGGCAGCGCGTGCGCCAGCTAGCGTGCCGGCGCAATCGACGTCCAGCCCCATCTTCACCAGCGTCAGCTCCAGCAATTCGCGCAGATCGGCTTCGTCATCGATGACCAGGATACGTGGTGCAGTCATGGGGTCCAGGGTGGTTACGGGCGCTCCAGCGCACAGGTGATCACGAAGCGCCCGCTGCTTGCGTCAGTGGCTTCGCTGCGGTACTCGTAGTCGAGCATTGCGCCGTTATTCAAACACAGTTCACGCGCCAGGTAGAGGCCGAGGCCGGTGCCCTTGCTCGACGTGGTGAAGAAGGGTTCGAACAGGTGGGCGCGCACTTGCGGCGTGATCGGCGCGCCATCGTCCTGGACATGCAGTTCCAGCCGCGCCGCGCCGGTACGGCTGGCATGAATGCGAATGCAGCCGGGCTTTCCGCTGGTGTAGCGCAAGGCATTCGACAGTAGATTCACGATCACTTCGCGCAAATGCAGGGGATCGAAGCGCACGCGCAAGCCCTGCATGCGACCCAACTCGATATAGCCAGGAGTCAGTTCGCGCGTATTGCTGAATTCGGTGACGATCTCGTGCAGCGCCGCCCCCAGGTCCAGCGGCTCATCCTGCACCTGCGCCTTGCGCGACAACTTCAGGATGTCTTCGATCATGCGATCCAGGCGCGCCACGTTTTCATTGACGATACCGAGCAAGCGCGCTGCGACGGGTTCATGCTCGTCTTCCGACAGCAGCGAGGCGGCATGAGAAATCGCAGACAGCGGGTTGCGCACTTCGTGGGCGATGCTTGCCGTCAGCCGCCCCATCGACGCCAGCTTCAATTGCTGTGCCTGATTTTCGATTTCGCCGACATCGCGCATGAAGATCACGTAGCGCTCACTGCACATCTCGGAAGCGTTCACGCGTACAAAACGCAATTGCAAGTGTGCGGCTAGCTCGTCGCCGTGCTGCCCGTTGTTGCCCATCCCTGGCCCTGCGGACTTGATCGTCACGAAGCGGGTTGCGGCCGGATCCGATTTGCCGCTGCTACCCGCGGAAAGCCGCTTGCGCCATTCGCGGAACGCATCGGCAATCGGCACCAACGCGGGAATTTCCACCAGTCGCCCCCGGTCCTGGCTTTCGAAGCGGCATCCGAGCATGCGCTCGACGGCTGGATTGGCCGAATACACTTCGGTCTCGGGCCCCACAACCAGCA
>DATBUE010000023.1:0-2754 GCA_036516375.1 Noviherbaspirillum sp.
TGATCCGCTGCCTGCAGGAAACCGATGCCGAGATCGGCCTCGCCTTCGATGGCGATGGCGACCGGCTCGGTGTCGTCACCAAGGACGGTCAGATCATCTATCCCGACCGGCAATTGATGCTGTTCGCCGCCGATGTGCTCACGCGTCATCCGGGTCAGCAGATCCTGTACGACGTCAAGTGCACGCGCCACGTCGCGCCGTGGGTGAAGCAGCACGGCGGCGAGCCGCTGATGTGGAAGACCGGGCATTCGCTGGTGAAAGCCAAGATGCGTGAGACCGGGGCGCCCTTGGGCGGCGAGATGAGCGGGCACGTGTTCTTCAAGGATCGCTGGTACGGCTTCGACGATGGCTTGTATGCCGGTGCGCGCCTGCTGGAACTGATCTCCCGCGTGGAGGACCCGTCCGCTACGCTCAATGCCTTGCCGCAATCGATCAGCACGCCGGAGCTGCACCTGAAGCTGGAAGAGGGCGAGAACTTCGCGTTGATCGAGAAGTTGCAGCGCGAGGCGCGCTTTGCGGACGCTGAGCAGATCGTGACCATCGACGGCTTGCGCGTCGAGTATGCGGATGGCTTCGGGCTGGCGCGTTCGTCGAACACCACGCCGGTGGTGGTGATGCGCTTCGAAGGCGAGACGCAGGAAGCGCTGGCGCGCATCCAGGGTGAGTTCAAGCGCGCGATCGGCGCCGTCTGGCCGTCGGCTCGCTTCGAGTTCTGACTGGCAAGTTCTGCGCCACCTACCGCTTCGCGCGACAGATTTGCGTTCCCTCCGGGTGGCAATTTCCCCAGTGCCTAGAATCTCCTTCATTGAACCGATGGAGGAATTCAGGTGCTCCCTATTGATAGCACGCGCATTGCCGCCTTTCATGACGGCTGCCTGGCTGCGGTCGGTTGGCCCCGTTCTGCCGCGCCCGACTTGCCTGTCGACGCGGAAGTTTGGCATTGGGTAGCCGAAAACCATCGCAACAATTGTTTGCTATGGGCAGAAGAAGATCTGGCGCGGCGCACTCAGGTGGCTGATAGCGAAATTGCTGCGAACAAACGCGCCATCGATGGCTTCAATCAGGCGCGCAACGATGCTACCGAGCGCGTGGACGAATACCTGTTGATGGCATTGGGTCTGGTCGATGCGGAATCCGCCCGCACGGCCTCTCCGGTTACGCGCGTCTCCAATGGAGCGCGACTGAACAGTGAGACGGCGGGAAGCATGATCGACCGCATGTCGATCCTGTCCCTGAAGATCGCAGCGATGCGGGCGCAAACGGAACGCCGGGATGTGGATGAGTCGCACCGTGCAAGCTGCGCGGAGAAACTGCGGCGCTTGATCGAGCAGCGCGAGGATCTGGGCGGCTGTCTTGATGCGCTGCTGGAGGATACGCGGGCGGGCCGCGCCTATTTCAAGGTGTACCGGCAGTTCAAGATGTATAACGATCCGAAGATGAATCCGGTGCTGGTGGCGGAGGGGGCGGGGAAGGTGTAGGTCCGTTCCACCCGTTAGTACTGGATTCTTCTGGAGTTCTTGTTTGATTCAGGAGTGGCCGCTCGGGCAATCGGCTTTGCTGGATTTCCGCCTTCGCGCACTGCTGTCCGGAATACATTTGTTGACACGGAAGGGTGAAATGCGCGGTCAGGTTCCCTCCCCCTCTTAGGGGGAGGGCTAGGGTGGGGGTGTGAACGTAAAAACGAAGGGATGCGTTGTGCAAGCTCCCTACCCCCATCCCAACCTTCCCCCTGGCAGGGGGAAGGAGCGCAGCGGAGAAATTTAAGTCGCTAGCCGCCGCGTTTTACCGGACTTTCAGTCGCGTCAATGACTTGCGACCATTCGAGAAAATTTATTCCGGACGGCAGTGCGCCTTCGCGGGAATGACAGGTGGGGGATGGGCGGGCTGCTGTGAATTCTCGAAAGTGGATGGCGCAAGCTTGTCGACTTTGCTCGCGCCTGCCGCCTTGAATGTTATCGACCGAGCAGCGCGTTCACCTGGCTGACATCTTCCTCACCGAGGGAGCCGGCGGCGGATTTGAGGCGCAGGCCGTTCAGGATGGTTTCGTAGCGCGCCCGTGCCAGGTCGCGCCGGGTTTCGAACAATTGCTGCTGTGCGTTGAGCACGTCGATATTGATGCGCACGCCGACCTGGTAGCCGAGTCGGTTCGAGTCCAGCGCGGATTTGCTGGACAGTTCGGCAGCTTCCAGTGCGCGCACTTGCGCCAGACCGGCGTTGACGCCGAGGAAAGCCTGGCGCGCATTGAGCGCGGCCACCCGTTTTGTGTTTTCCAGTTCCGCGCGTTCCTGGTCTTCCAGCGCAATGGCTTCGCGCACGCGGCTGGTCACGGCAAAGCCGGAGAACAGGGGAATATTCCAGTTGAGTGCGACAGTGTCCGTGTTACCGGGCAAGGTGCTTTGCGTGCGCACGTCGGTGTGGTTGCGACGCGCGACCAGGTCGACGGTCGGATAATGGCCGGCGCGATTCAGCTTGATCTGGCGTTGCGCAATCTGGTGCACCAGATCCTGCGCCACGACGCCGAAATTCTGCTGCTGTGCGGCTTCGACCCACTCGTTGACTTGGGTGGGCGTAGGGGGCGTGAGCTTGACGCCGGTGCGCAAGGGGGCCAGGTCCACGACAGGGCGCCCGACGATCTGCTGCAAGGCGGCGCGGCGGATTTCCAGCTCGTTCTGCGCGGCGAATTCCTGCGCGATCACGAGGTCGTAGCGCGCCTGCGCCTCGTGCGTGTCGGTGATGGTGGCGGTGCCGACTTCG
>DATBUE010000024.1:0-2017 GCA_036516375.1 Noviherbaspirillum sp.
TTCGACGCATTGGCGGCGGATGCAGGTCCGGCCGCACGCGCCTACGTCGCCTATTTGAGTGGGCGCGTCGAAGGAATCGATGCGTCCTTGCTTCCGGATCATCACCGCGCCGTGCTTGCAGCAAAAGCGGACAACGCCGCCAGCGATCGACTCGGTGGCATCGAAGAGCCGCTCGCGCGCCTGGTCGCTGCTGGCGTGCTGCTGAAGCGATCGGAAATCACTCCGGCTGAAATCGCGCGCGCAGTGGAAACGGCTTCCGCACAAGGCTGGCGCCGCGCCTTGCTTGCATGGCTGGGCGTGCAGGCGCAGCGCGCCGAGCAGGCTGGGGCGCAACAAGACGCGGCGCGCATACGAAGACGCATGGCGCTAGTGGGCGGCGATGCCAATTAGTCTGCCGGGCAGCAATCCGGTCTGATCGCGGGCCCGCTCGGTTTCAGGGCTTTGCCTGCAGCGCGTGCGCGACCAGTGCACGCAGGCGTTCGTGCGCGGCCGGTCTGCCATAGCTTTGTTCCCACTGTGCGAGATCGATGAATTTTTCGGCCCCCAGTGCCGCGCAGGCGATTTCCACGCCTTGGCGCAATGTTGCGCTTAGTGCTCCATCACTGGTCTTGATTGCGAGGAAGGGCATGGTGCGCGTGCTTTCGTCGGCCTTGGCCCGACGCAGCAGGTCGAACATGCGGCTGTCGTCGAAATACAGGTCGCATACGGTCATGTCGATCACGTTCTCGAGCTGCTGTTTTGCCTGGCTCAGGTTTTCCGCGCGCACCACTTCGTGCTCATCGCCCAGTGCGCTTTCGATCGCGCCCGAGGCGGACGGCGCCGCGGCGACCAGGATGCGCAATTTCTTTTTCGTGTTCATCTTCTTTTCTTTCTTGTGCGGCGTCGCGTCGACCGCCTGCGTTCCCGAGCGGCGAGATTGTCGGGCGCGCGTGGCGCCGCGTCTGTACGCAACCGTACAAAGCAGAAA
The DNA here is from genome assembly GCA_036516375.1 of Noviherbaspirillum sp. GTDB lineage: Bacteria > Pseudomonadota > Gammaproteobacteria > Burkholderiales > Burkholderiaceae_D > Noviherbaspirillum. The sequence continues at coordinate 968 of DATBUE010000024.1, forward strand.
GAAAAGACGAAGAAGGAAGGCTGCCCCCCATGCACGGGGCGGAGCGTATCAGGACACGCCCGGCGGACCGAAGGTGCGTTCGTAACGCTGACGCACGACGCCATAGCATTCGCAGCAGATCTCTTCCAGTCCCTTGCGATCGAGGATGGTCATGATGCCGCGGTTGTAGCGCAATAGACCGGCCTGCTGGAAGGCACGCGCGACCAGGCTGACGCTGGGCCGGTAGACGCCGAGCATGTCGGCCAGAAATTCCTGCGTGAGCTGGAATTCGTTACTTTTTACCCGGTCGTGGCTCATCAGCACCCAGCGTGCGAAACGCTGCTCCAGCGAGTGCAACCGGTTGCAGGCGACCGATTGCGAGACCTGGGCCAGGTAGACCTGCAGATAGCGCGTGACGATGCGCTGCAGTGCGCTGCCCTCTTTGCAGGCTTGCTCGAAGGCCGCCCGCTTCATGCGCAGAGAGCTGCCCGGTACCTGGACGATGGTGGTTTCCATCGCCAGCGACGCGCCGGTCAACACGGCAACGGTGGAGAAGCCTTCGAAACCGACGGTGCCGACTTCGACAGCGGAACCGTCTTCCATGATCGCCAGTACCGAGTGCGCGCCGACCAGGGGGAAGTACACGTGGGTAATCGGCTTGTCGCGTTCGTAGACGATGAAGCGGGCCGGTGTTTCGATGAATTCGAGTTGCGGGAGCAAGGCTTCGTACTCGTGCTGGGGCAGCATGGCCAGCAGACGGTTCTCGCAGTCCTTGGCAAGAGTGGGTGGTTGCATGGCAGAAAAGGCAAGGAAATGAATCTCTTCGATTCAAGCAGAGCGCCTTTGCCTGTGCATGAGCTGGAACAGAAAGCGAAGCCGAAGCGAGACGCTCGCGTCAAGCTCCTTGCGGATTTGATCCCTCCTCGTTGCCCGGCGTTCCATTCAGCACCGGCGGCGGCACGATTTCGCGCAGTGCGGAGGTACGGCCGACGTAAGGCGTGCGCTCGGCCCATCCGTCGCTGCGCGCCGGCACCAGCCAATATCCCTCCTCGTCGCGCACGATCCAGTAGG
>DATBUE010000025.1:0-2007 GCA_036516375.1 Noviherbaspirillum sp.
CCTTGCCGATCAATACCTCGGGTCGGGCGCTGCTGGATTGTGCCTGCGCCAGCACCTTGCCCGCGGCGTACCCCAATCGCATCACGAAATCCGGCGTAATCGGGGCCTCACCTACCCGGCCACGCACACCATCGGTGCCGAAATACTTGCGCGTCATTCTTGTCCTCGCTTATCTGTGTATTCAAACACTGCATTCCATATTTTCAGGGCATCGACCGAAGGCCCAACGTCGTGCACCCGGACGATGCGCGCACCTCCTGCCACGGCGGCGAGCATGGCTGACAGGCTGCCTGCCATGCGCTGATCCACCGGCTTGCCAGTCAGAGCTCCGATCATTGATTTGCGCGAAACGCCAGCGAGCACGGGCGCGCCAAGTTCCGCCAGACGCGGCAGCGCGCGCAGGAGTTCCAGATTATGCGCGACGGTCTTGCCGAAGCCGAAGCCTGGATCGACACACAAACGCTCCGGCGCAATTCCTGCGGATTTGCAGGTGGCCAAGCGCTCCGAGAGGAAGTCGCCCACCTCGCTCGCGACATCCGTATAGCGAGGCTCCTCTTGCATCGTGGCCGGTCTGCCGAGCATGTGCATGATACAAAGCGCACTGTGGCCGCTGCTGACCGCCGTCAATGCCCCTTCTTCGCGAAACGCGTTGATGTCGTTGATCATGTCCGCACCTGCAGCAAGTGCCTCGTGCATGACCTGTGGCTTGTATGTATCCACAGACAAGGGTTTGCCGCACTCGCGCAATGCGTAGACGACGGGCATCAGACGATCGAGCTCCTGCTGCAGCGGCAGAGCCGGTGCGCCGGGGCGTGAGGACTCGGCGCCGATGTCGATGATATCGACCCCCTCCTGGATCATCTGCTCGGCGTGAGACAAAGCAGCGTCCAGCGCCTGGAATCGCCCGCCGTCCGAAAACGAATCGGGCGTGATGTTCAGCACGCCCATCACGAGCGGCCGTTCGGACAACGACAGCGTGAAGCGGCCGCATTGCAAATACAGGGGTGTCATGAGAGCGGGCAAAGAAAAAGGGCGAGGATTACTCCTCACCCTTATCAAACAGAAAATTCAGCTCAGGCTGGTGCCGGGGCATTCGGTGAAACGTCACTCGGAGGATTATCGGACGCAGGTTTCTTGGTACTTGCGCCATTCTTCGGTGGGCGTGGCTCCTTGCCTTCCATGATGTCATTTACCTGGTCGGCATCCAGCGTTTCCCATTCAAGCAGGGCCTTGGCCATCGTGTCGACCTTGTCCTTGCTCTCCTCGAGCAGACCCCGCGCGAGTGCATATTGCTGGTCCAGGATCGCACGGATTTCAGTATCGACTTTCTGCTGGGTCGCTTCCGACACGGTCTTGGCGCTCATACGCCCGAAGTAGGCATCCTGCTCACTGTCTTCGTACACCATCGTACCCAAGGTCTCGGACATGCCATAACGCGTCACCATCGCGCGCGCAAGTTTGGTCGCACGTTCGAAGTCGTTCGATGCCCCAGTAGACATCTGGTGCATGAAAATTTCTTCGGCAATGCGCCCGCCGAACAGGATGGCGATTTCCTCGAGCATCTTGTCCTTGTACATGTTGACGCGATCATGCTCCGGCAATTGCCAGGTCAAGCCGAGCGCGTAGCCACGCGGCATGATGGTGACCTTGTGCACCGGATCGGCCTTGGGCAGAAGCTTGGCGACCACTGCGTGACCCGACTCGTGGTAAGCCGTATTGCGCCGTTCCTCCTCGCGCATGACGGCCGACTTGCGCTCGGGGCCCATCACGATCTTGTCCTTGGCGTCTTCGAAATCCTGCATCTCCACCAGTCGCTTGTTGCGCCGAGCGGCAAACAAGGCAGCTTCGTTGACCAGGTTGGCGAGATCAGCACCAGAGAAACCCGGTGTACCACGCGCAAGAATGTCCGCTTTCACATCGGGTGCGATCGGCACCTTCCGCATGTGCACATACAGGATCTGTTCACGGCCGCGAATGTCCGGCAGCCCAACCATGACTTGGCGGTCG
>DATBUE010000026.1:0-1927 GCA_036516375.1 Noviherbaspirillum sp.
AGGTTGGATGCGGGGATGCGGCAGTCATCGAAATAGAGCTGCGACCACTGTTCGCCGTTCATGAAGGAAGAGGGTTCGCCAACCTGGAAACCAGGCGTGCCGCGCTCGACCAGCACCGAGCCGATGCCGCCGACACCCGGACCGAAGCGGACATAGATCAGGAACAGTTCGGCTTCCGGGCTGTGGGTGGAAAACACCTTGCTGCCGTTGATGACGTACTGGTCGCCATCCAGGCGCGCGCTGGTCTTGAGTTCGGTTACGGCCGAGCCCGCATCGGGCTCGCTCATGCCCAGCGAGATGAGTTTTTTTCCGGCGAGCAGATCGGGCAGGAAGCGCGCCTTCTGTTCCGGCGTGGCGTATTCGACGAAGGTACGGATAGGACCGAAGTTCCCGGCCTGCACGATGTCGGCGCTGCGCGGACAGACCAGCGCAATCTGCTCGATGGCGAGTACCGCGTGCATCAAGGTGCCGCCCTGGCCGTGATCTTCTTCGGAAAAGGCGATGCCGAGCAGCCCCTGTTCAGCGAGCAAGGCGGCCGTTTCCCAGGGATAGTGGGGCGAATGGGCACGGGCCAGGGCGCCGTCCTTCAGCTTGTTTTCGGCAAAGCGCGCGACCGAATCGGCAAAGGCCTGGTGTTCCTCGCTGAGTTTGAAATCCATGCTAATTCCTGCGTAGTGATGTCGATAACGGCTGCATGTTGCCCGTGCCCTTGCGCTTTGAGAACTTCGTCTTTTGCCGCAAGACCGAACAAATTCTCATACCAAGGTCACAAATGCGAAGTTGTCCCTTCGCTCGCACGGGACAAGAATGGCTCCCATCACACTTTATGGCCATGCCTTGCCTGGCCCGCGCTTACCGGAGCTTTCCATTCCCATGACTGTCGCCCAAACCCTGGCCCACTTTGGCTCATCCCTTTGCAATGCTCCTCTCGATCCGGACGTGGTGCACCACGCCAAGCGTGCCATCGTCGACTGGTATGCGGCACTGCTGCCGGGAGCGGTCGAGAGCCCGGCCGTGCTGCTGGAGCAAGCCTTGCAGGAAGATCTCGATCGCGGCGATGTGCGTCTGGCGCTGGGACGTGCCGCCACCCTGCGCACGGCCGCGTTGATCAACGGTACGGCGGCCCATACCGTTGAAGTGGACGATATCTATCGCGAGGCGATCTTTCATCCCGGTGCGCCCACCATCGCCGCCGCGCTGGCAGTGGCGCAGGCGCGCCAGGCAACGGGCATGCAACTCATTCGCGGCGTGATCGCAGGTTATGAAATCTCCACGCGGATAGGCGCCGCGCTCGGGCGCATGCATTACCGGTACTGGCACAGCACCGGAACGGTAGGCACCTTTGGCGCGATCGCGGCGGCTGCGACCTTGCTGAACCTGGATCCGAAGCGCTACGCGCACGCACTGTGTACCGGCGCGACCTTCGCGGCCGGCCTGCAACAGGCTTTCCGCATGGATTCCATGTCCAAGCCCCTGCATGCCGGCCATGCTGCGGAGGCCGGCGTGCTCTCCGCGCTCGCGGCGCAACGCGGCGTGACCGGCTCGCTTGACGTGCTCGACGGCGAAGCCGGCATGGGCCGTGCGATGAGCGAGGCGCCGGACTGGGAGGCTGCAGTCGCCACCCTCGGGCAGGTCTTCCACATCACCCGCATGACGTTCAAGAACCACGCCTGCTGCGGTCACACCTTCGCCCCCATTGACGGTGCGCTGGAGTTGCGTGCACGTACCGGCCTGCGCTGGCAGGACTTGCAGGCGATCGAAGTGGCCACCTACGGACCTGCATTGGAAGTGGCCGGCAATACCGATCCGAAGACGGCCGCCGAGGCAAGGTTCAGCATTCCATTCGTCGTGGCGACCGCCCTGATTCACGGCAGCGTGCGGCTTTCGGCCTTCACCCCGGAGCGGATGGCGGATGCGGACATTCGTG
>DATBUE010000027.1:0-3353 GCA_036516375.1 Noviherbaspirillum sp.
TCATTTCACGCTCACGCGCACCACGTTGGACGAGGAGCGTCCCTTGAGCGCGAACGGTTCGCCCCGCAAGCGGGCGTCGACCCCGGCCGCATTGCCGACGACCAGCTCGATCGGCTCATTGACGGCCACCGAAATGTTCTCGCCTGGCTGCGCCAGACGGGCCAAGATGGTCCGCCCGCCTGCGGAACGGATTTCGATCCAAGATTCTTCGCGCACAAGCAGGCTCAGCGCATTGGCATCGCCTTCCGCGCCAGATAACGGAGCGGGCGCTGCGGAGGCAGATGCCTCGGTCGCTCCCGGCACGGAAGGTTGCATGGACTGCGATTGCAGCGGCTGTTCCGAAACGGCGGGATCCGCACCTTGCTCTGACGTCGAATTGGCAGGCGGCGAAACGGCCGCAGCCTCCTGCTCGTTGTGCTCAGGCTGCGCGACTTGCTCATTAGCGGGAGCCTCCGCTACCCCCGCTCCTTGATCAGATTGCGACGACGGAAGGGCCGCCGACTGCAGCGCTTGCCCATGCTGCCTACTTGCCCAGAAAGCGGCGACCAGCAGTACCACCAACAGCACGGCGATCATCCATTTCGAAGAAATGGTGGGCTTTTCCGCCATCGAGGGAATCCGCGCTTCCGAGAATGGAGCAGACAAGCTTTCCTTTGGCTTGAGCGACTCGTTGGCCAGCACGGTTTCACCGCCCAGCTGGACTAGCAAGGGTGCGGGATCCAGCTTGAGCAACTTGGCATAGGAACGCACGAAACCACGCACGATTGCCATGCCGGGCAAGGCGCTGTAGTCATCGCTCTCCAGCGCATGAACTTGACGCGGAGCCAGTTTCAGATATGCCGCCACCTGGTCGACACTCCAGCCGTGCGATTCGCGTGCTGCAGCCAATGCAGCACCGGGAGTCGCAGGAGCCGGGGGAGCTGACGGTTCGACCATGGGGGCGCCTTGCGGCCGCCCTTCTTCCGGCGTCGCATTGTTCATGTCTGCTTCATTCATCGAAGGCTCCCCGCTGATAGGCGGCGAATTCCGGCGAAGCGGGATGACGTCGGCGCAGCTGGGTCGCAAGGCTGCTTTCCGCGCCCCGATCACCAAGCTTGCGTTCGATGCGCAATCCCAGCCAGAGCGCCTCCGCAGTCATCACTTCTGCCTTAAGCACGCGGCCGATGTAAAAATGCGCACGCTGGTAGTCGCGCTGCTTGTAATGAAGGTCCGCCAGGTTGAAGTTGGTCTGGGTGTCAGCCGGCTCAAGCTGGAACGCCTGCGTGAAATAGTCTTCCGCAGCCTTGACGTCGTTCAGTTTCAAACTGCACACGCCGGCATTGCGGTAGGCCTTGGCCGGGGACTGATAGCTGCGATTTTTCAGCGCAGCCTGAAAATAGGGAATCGATTCCCGCGCGCGGCCGCCCTGACATAGGAACCAGCCGTAGTTATTGTTGTAGTCCGGGTCGCCCGGCACCAGCTTCAAGGCTTGCTTGAAGCTCTCTTCGGCCAGCCGATCTTCCCCCATCTCCATCTGGATCAGGCCGCGCATACTGTACGCGTCCGCCAGTCTTGGATCGGCCTGCAGAGCTACGCGTAACTCTTCCAGTGCAACCGGAAACTGGCGCTGCTGGTAATACCCGACGGCCAACTGCAAGCGGATGCGGGCGCGGCGTTGATCATCGCTCTGTTCGCTCGCACTCGTGACTTGCTCGACATCCTGCTGAGGGTTGCTCGCGCAACCATTGACCAGAATTACCACCAGCAGAACGGCTGGCAGACAGGCTAGGCGAATTCCGGGAAGCGCACCCTTCATCGCTGCACCTCCACGATCCGCCCGAAATTCTTGCCGTACTTCTCCTGATACTCGGCCATCTTTTTCATCCGCTCCTGGACTTTGGTCCGATCCTGCACCTCGCCCGCCAACTGCCCACAAGCGGCATCGATATCATCGCCGCGGGTCTTGCGTACTGTGGTCACGATGCCCGCGTCCATCAGAATCTGGGCGAACTCCTTAATGCGCGCATTGTTGGAACGCTTCAAGCCGGACTCCGGGAACGGGTTGAAGGGAATCAGGTTGAACTTGCACGGCACATCACTTCCGCGAACCAGTGCCACCAACTCGCGTGCATGCTCGTCGCGGTCATTGACGCCATCGAGCATGCAGTACTCGAAGGTAATGAAGTCGCGTGGAGCATATTCGAGATAACGGCGACAGGCCGCCATCAATTCGACCAGGGGATACTTGCGGTTGAGCGGCACCAAGCCATCGCGCAGGGCATCGTTGGACGCATGCAGCGATACTGCCAGTGCAACCGGACATTCGTGTGCCAGCCGGTCGATCATAGGAACAACGCCACTGGTGGAAAGCGTGACGCGACGGCGCGACAAGCCGTAGGCATTATCGTCAAGCATCAATTTCAGGGCGGTGACCGTGGGCTCGAAATTGAGCAAGGGCTCACCCATGCCCATCATCACCACATTCGTGATCTGGCGCTCGCCTTTCGGGCCGGGCTCCACACCCTTGCTCAGGCGCAGCGCAAATTCCGCCATCCATAGCTGACCGATGATTTCACCCACGGTCAGATTGCGGCTGAACCCCTGTTTTCCGGTCGAGCAGAAGCGGCAATTCACTGCACAACCCGCTTGCGTCGACACGCACAAGGTGCCGCGATTTTCTTCGGGAATGAAGACAGTTTCGACCGCGTTGCCCTGCCCTACGTCAAGCAGCCATTTGCGCGTACCATCGGTCGAGGTGTGATCGCTGATGATCGAGGGCGCCACGACCTGCGCACGCGACTTGAGCTTTTCGCGCAAGGACTTGGCAAGGTCGCTCATCGCGTCGAAATCGGCAACGCCAAACTGATGTATCCAGCGTTGCAACTGCTTGGCACGAAACGGCTTCTCGCCAAGCTCGCCGCAGTATGCGACGAGTTGTGCAGGGTCGAGATCCAGCAGATTGGTGAGGGCCGTCATGCGTAATTACTAGCTATCGAGTTGCTGCTCCTTACGGAGCAGCACATCCTTCGCTTACCGGGAATAGACGTTCAGGGCCGGGAAAAAATAGGCGATCTCGACCTGAGCCGTTTCCGCCGCATCCGAACCGTGGACCGCGTTGGCGTCGATGGAATCCGCGAAATCCGCGCGAATCGTGCCCTTGTCGGCCTTCTTCGGATCGGTCGCGCCCATCAATTCACGGTTCTTGGCAATCGCACCTTCGCCTTCCAGAACCTGAATCATCACCGGACCGGAAACCATGAAGTCGACCAGATCCTTGAAGAACGGACGCTCACGATGCACGGCATAGAAGCCTTCGGCTTCGGCACGGGAGAGCTGGGCCATGCGTGCGGCCACAATCTTCAGGCCAGCGTTTT
>DATBUE010000028.1:0-3913 GCA_036516375.1 Noviherbaspirillum sp.
TTGAATCAAAGCTGTCTTGTCGATGTAGCGCAACACTGTTAGCTGTGTTGAGGCGGCAATTCACTCGACGTGCGCGAAAGCAGCCCTTGCAATCCTCGCACGCGTTCTTCCTCGATAAAAGGAATGCAGGTATGACATGCAAGTTATGTGACGCCCTTCCGCGGGACGTGCGCACAAGCCGGCAACACGAACGATTGCGTCAGACCGGTCATACCCATCGCATCGCAAGAGGCGGACATGGCAAGGCGGTCTGGGTGACCTTCCATGTGTGTGAGATCTGCAATACCTGCTGGCGTCACGTGGACGATCCCTGCAACCAGCAAGCAGGCTGGACGATAGAAAAAAGCCCTCTCGCTTCTCCCCGCCTCTGAACTTGCCGCCGCTACATCGGATGCGTCACATCGTGCAGGAAAGGATGTGGACCAGCGCCGCGATTCTTCGCGAATCAAATCGCCGGACTTAGACGACACCATTCCGGCCCTTGAACGGAGCAGTGGAAAAGAAAAAGCCCGCACTGGGCGGGCAAGAGCGCCATTGGAGAACTGGCACTCCGATTCACTATCCCGCTTGTTCGATCCGGCGTCGAATGTGCTTACGTGCCGTTACATCCGAAGGGCCGCCACGTTGGGCGGCCCTTCGCTCCTTTGTGCCCCGTCTACTGCCGGTAGGCGATGAATCCCCCGATCACGCTCTCGGTAGAAGGACCGCTCAGCGTGAAGGTGCCGCCGATCTCCGGCGGACTCGTTACGCCGTTTGCGGCCGCTGCAGGCGGGCCGTAGTAGCGCGCGCTGATCCCGCCGTTCATCACTCCGGTGCTGGCGGTGCCCGTCATGTAGTTGCTGCTGTTGGTAGCGACGCTGCCAGTCGTCAGCGTGCTGGTGAGAGCGACCGGCAAAGGCAAGGAGTCCGCATCGTAGGTGGTCGTGTTCTGAACCGCTACCGTCACCAGACCGGTCGCGAAATTCACGGTGACCTCGGCGCTGCCCCAGAAGGTGCGCGGGCTTTTTACGTTCTCGTCCGCCGCGTACCAGCCGTAGGCGATGCCGCGATAGGTCATGCTTCCGCTGGACGGCACTTGCGTCGGAGCTGTAACGTCGCCAAAGGACACGACGCCCCGGCGCATCTTGTTGTGTTCCTGTCCGTTGGTCGACCACTCGGCGATCTCAACCGTGTCCTGCGTGGTCCAGGTTGCGAGGTTGGCGTAGCCGTAGCTCCAATTCGACAAGTCCCGGTAGCCCTTCGATGCAGGGAAGGGGACGCCAAAGCCGGTGCCGCCTTCCAGCCAAGTGCGGTTGCCGTTGGCGTCCGGCTTGCCGTCACCGGCGTGGATATCGCCATCGGAGTGGACGCGAATTGCGCCAGCTTGATCCGGGCGCAAGCCGCCGGTGCGCCATTCACCAGGGGCACCGTTGCCTACCCCCGTGGTTTCGATTTCCGCACACGATTGTCCGCTGGGGCAGCGGGCAGGGTTGTTCTCGCGCGGGAAGTAGCGGTTGTTCGCGTAATTTGCCTGGGTTCCGCTGCGACCGAGATTGGCGTAGTCGTAGAAACTCAGGTCGGAGCTGGGAGGAAGCGGCAGGAAGCTGACCGCGCCGTTCTCGGCAAGCTGGACGCGCCCCTGGGTGGGTGTGAAGGTCTCGACGATAGGGGGGCGTTCGTTGACCGCATCCCAGCGCAGCCCAAGATTGCGCAGCAACATGTAGATCTTGCTCGTGCTGCCGTTCTCGTCGCGAGCGACGCGAACTTCCGCCGGCCCGCCTTCTGCCGGGCGCAATCCGTAAGCCTGGGTCAGGCTGGGATTGTTGGGCAAGAGATCGCTGGTCGAAATGCCGTAGACCTGTACGCCCGAATCCGTCAGGGCCACGCCGTTTTCTATACGCAGAACCTTGTCGCCACTGCACTGGAACTGGCTCCCGTCCACGCAAGACATCGTCATCGGTGTCTGCTCGCCTCCACCAGAGCCAGGCGGCGGTTCGGTTCCGGTTCCAGGTCCAGGGTTCTGACCGGGCGGTTGCTGGCCGTTGGAAGGGGGATCTGACAGTGTGGGAGAGTCCGAGCCCGAAGAGCCGCCGCCACAGCCAGCGAGAGCTGCCACCAGCAAAGTCATCAGGAGTGAAGAAGGGGTAAGGGCACGCATAAATGTTCTCGTCGAAGTCATTCGCCGCCGGTCCGATGACCGGGTCCAGCGGCGAACTTAACGAGAAATCCCGGCGTCACATTTGAGCGTCGATAAGCGGTGGTCCCCATGGAATGGTTTTGCTTCCTTTGCTTGCGGGAGGACAAGCCGGGCAGTCAGCTCAGGAGGAGAAGAGGTGCAGGGGAGGGCAGGCACTGCTTGTTGGAGCCCGTGGTCGTCGCAGGAGGACGTGACAGGCGATTACGCGTACAGAGGCTTGCGAGGTAGCTGCGGCGGGCAACGCCGCCGGCACTCAAGGAAGGGGAGAGGCTGCGGTGCTCAGATCTTGCGGAACATTTTGCGTGCCAGAGCACGGCAGATGCGATCCCAAAGCATCGCGCCCTGTTGGACGAGGCGTGCAAGCGGCGAGGCCCGACGCCGGGAGCGGCGGCTGGAATGGTGATGCCGGGCAGGGGCGCTCTTGGGCGCTTGGCTGTGATCCCACATCGAATCCGGCCGCGATGTTTTCTCTTCGCTCCCGCGCTCGGTGCGAACAATCCACTCGTCGTGTTCCTGGCGGCGCGCCGGGTCCGAGAGGACTTCGTAAGCGGTATTGATCAACTGGATGATCCGGATGGCTTCCTTGCTGTTGCCATTGCGGTCGGGGTGATGCTTTTGCGAGAGCGTCTTGTAGGCGGCGCGAATGACTTCGGGCGGCGCGTCGCGCGCCACTTTCAGATTGTCGTAATGGGTGTGCACTCGGGCCATAAGACGATTGGGGACAGGGTTTCGATGAGCACCGACAGGGGTGCAGCGGGACAGGAAGCCGAAGCTACTTCCAAATGCTATGCCCGCTCCTCGTCAGGGCCATTGCACTTTATCAAGCTTGCCCTTGCACAGGAGCGAACGGGGATTGTAACTGCTGCTGCCTGAGGGCTTGTCTGAAGTTCAAGCTGCCGCAGTGCCGACGGGCTTGCCTGATGCGATGAAGCGGTTGCCGGCCTGGCGCGCCACTTCGATCGCCTCTTCGTAGCTTGCGCAGGGGTGTCCCACATGGCGCTTTTCCATCGCACAGACAAAATCCTGCGCATCTTCATCGAAGCGCATCACCGCGAGAAACGGGTCCCAGCGGGTGTCACCCACTTCATGGGCAATCAGATGCAACTGGTATTTGCCGACGGTCTCGATCTGCATGTTCACTCCTGGCGTTCAGGAGTGAGAGTCGGGCTACTGGCGACGGTTCCACCACGCACCGAGCAAGCCTGCCAGGTAGATGGAGCCGCCGGTGGCAAAGGTGACTGCGGCGGCGAAGCGGGAATCGGCTGCGACTGCGACTGCACCCACGCCAAGGATGCACAGCCCGCCCAGTTGCAGTACGCGCGATTCGCGACGCGCAGAGCGCACCGCATCGAGATCACTGAATACCGCCGGAATGTCGGCGCGCGCGGGAAGCTGGGGATAGCCGCAATCCGGGCACAGGTCGGCTTGCGGATTGAGGATGGCGGCACATTCGGTGCAGCGGCAGGAATCGAGCGGGGACTTGGTCTTCATGCGAGCCTGAGGCTACGTTTAGATCAGGGCGAGATTAGACACTGGCCTGAAAAAATGGCCTACCCATATTCATGGGAGTGGATAGCCCCCGGAGGACAAGGAATTTCGCTTCGTTTGCTGCAAACGATATGCAGGCCGGGACGATGGTTGCACCCATCGTCCCGACATCGCCGCACCGTCATCGAATTCCCATTACAAGCGGCGCGCGAGTGCGAGCGAGGGGTAGAACGCGGCGGTCCAGAATTC
>DATBUE010000029.1:0-1550 GCA_036516375.1 Noviherbaspirillum sp.
CTGGAAAGAGGCAGTCATGACGGTGGAGCAGGCACGCGATGCAGAACGATGGGATGGGCCCAAGCACGAATTCTGGCGGCCGCCGATCCCGGGGATCCCGCATGCGATGGCAAGCGGGCGGAGGAAGGCCGCAGACCGGGAAGATGCCTGGCTCGGGGGGCGAGCGTTCAGGCGGAGGGGAAGGCTGGCCCCCCGCAGGCCCCGCGGGACGCCGCTTCCGCGCAAGAAGACGGCAATGCCGGAATGCAGATGGACCAGGGTGACTGCGCTTGGGGCGCGTTGCACCCCCTCCGGCATGTGAACGGGATTTTCGCACCAAGCCAATGGGCTGGATGGGCGCCTGCTGCGGGGAATCGCGGCTAAGCGGACAGCCGCAATCCGGTATCTAACGGTTCTCTTCCGGCTGCGCCGAGCCGTCGCCCTTGGCCGCATCGGCAGCCAGTTCGAGCCGGTAGCCCTGGCTGTAGGCGGTGCGGATGATCACGCCGCGTTCGGGGCCCAGTTGCAGCTTCTTGCGCAGCTTGTAGACGTGCTGCTCGATGGTGCGGCCCGCCACCTCGCTGTCGGCGCTCCAGATCGAAGTGCCGATGGTCTCGCGCGAGATGTAGACCCCCGGCGAGGAAAAGAACAGCCAGGCCATGCTGAATTCGCGCGGGGTCAGTTCGATCGGCTCGCCCTGATAGGCGAAGCGCCCGCTTTCCCTATCCAGCGTGAAGCCGGCCACCTCGATGGTGCGCCGGGCCACGCGCCGGTTGCTGCGCCGCAGCAGCGCCTGCACGCGCGCGACAAATTCGACCGGTTCGAACGGGCGCACCAGCAGATCGTCGGCCCCGCAATTGAGGACCAAGGCCGTGACTTCCGGGTTGTGCACCGGGGACAGGCCGATCACCGGCGTCAGGTCACCCGAACGGCAGGTCAGCCAGGAAAGGATGCTGTCGTCGTCGCGCGGCGCGACTGCGAAGTCGACCACCACAAGGTCGTAACTGTCGCGCCGCAGTCCGCGCAGCAGCAACGTGTCGGAAGCGAAATGCGAGCAGGAGAAGCCGGCGCGTTGCAGGATGGTCTGGACCTGCTCAAGCACTGTGGCGTTTCGGATGTAGCAAGCAATATTCATGGGGTTTCGACGGATGCGCCCATGTGGCGCGCATGCCATGCCGGCGGGTTTGCCGGGCATGCGAGAAGTTGGTTATGGTAAATGCATTCCGGACCGCGTGGCGACTTGATAACCCAAAGGGAACCGGAGTTGCCGGATTACCACTTATCGGCGTGTCCGCGTCGCGGGCAAATACCGAAGGAATTGACATGAATGAAATCGTCCGCGCGGTCCGCCGCATGATCCTGCGCATGAAATTGCGCAGCCTGGAAAAGCAGGCCGAGACCATCATGCACGCGCGTGCCTTTGCCTACGCGCGTCTGCTGGAAATCGAACGCCAGTGCCTGCGCATGGAAGACGAGTTGTGGCGCCACGATTGCCAGCCCCTGCACAGCGTGCGCTGAAGCGGTTTTCCGGCGGGGCTGTATTGGCCCGTTCCTGGAGCCTGTACGAGGCC
>DATBUE010000030.1:0-3047 GCA_036516375.1 Noviherbaspirillum sp.
TCCATGTCGCGCGGGTTCGGGATCAGGACGTTCATCGCGCCCAGGCGCATGCCGAGCAGCGCGCAGACCGTCAGCGCGTAGATGTGGTACAGCGGCAGCGCGCACATGAATTCGAGCTGCTTGCCAGTCGGCGCATTCGACAGCGAAGGGCCGAACCAGGCTTCGTTCTGCAGCACGTTGGCCAGCACGTTCTTGTGCAGCAGGACGGCGCCTTTCGAGACGCCCGTGGTGCCGCCGGTGTACTGCAGGAAGGCGATGTCGTCGTGGCCCAGCTTGACCGGCTTGAACGTCAGGCGCGCGCCCTCGGCCAGCATCTTCTTGAAGCCGGTGTGGCCAGGCAGCGACCAGGCCGGCACCATCTTCTTGACGTTGCGGACGACGAAGTTGACGATCGCGCCCTTCAGGCCGCCCAGCAGGTCGCCCATGGTGCCGACCACGACGTGCTTGACCGGGGTATTGGCGATCACCTGCTCGACGGTGTGGGCGAAGTTCTCCAGCACCACCAGCACCTCGGCGCCCGAGTCGTTCAGTTGATGCTGCAGTTCGCGCGGGGTGTAGAGGGGATTGACGTTGACGATGGTGTAGCCGCCGCGCAGGGCGGCCGCCATTGCGACCGGGTATTGCAGGACGTTCGGCAGCATGATCGCCACGCGCGCGCCTGGCTGCAGGCCGCGGCTTTGCAGCCAGGCCGCCATCTGCTGCGACATGCGGTCGAGGTCGCCGTAGGTGATGACCTTGTCCATGCAGGCGAAGGCCTTCTGGTCAGCGTACTTGCGGAAGGATTCTTCCAGCAAATGGGTCAGGGAGCGGTACTGCGTCGGGTCGATCTCCGCCGCCACGCCCGCCTGGTACGACTTGAGCCAAAACTTGTCCATCTGATGCCTCGCCTTCTAAACTTTGTGTGTTCAATTAAACGCAAAGCCGCCCGGATCACGGGCGGCTTCGCCGGCCGAACTCGCGCCGTCCTGCGAGCGTGCGAAAAATCCTCCATGGCTGCGTTGCGTCGTCTCGCCGTACATTTGTACTGTCTTCGACGACGCGCCTTGCCCTGAAGTCTCTTTCACACGCTCTGGTTCTACGTCAGGCGGCCTGCTTCTGCTTCTCCTGCTGCTCGTCGCGCAGGGCCCGCCGCAGGATCTTGCCGACGTTGGTCTTCGGCAGTTCGTCGCGGAATTCGATGTACTTCGGTTTCTTGTAGCCGGTGAACTGGGTCTTGCAGTAGTCCATCAGCGCCTGTTCGGTGAGATTCGGGTCCTTGCGCACCACGAACACCTTCACCGCTTCGCCGGAATGCTCGTCCGGCACGCCCACCACCGCGCACTCGAGTACGCCAGGGTGGCCGGCGATCACGCCTTCCAGTTCGTTCGGGTAGACGTTAAAGCCCGACACCAGGATCATGTCCTTCTTGCGGTCGACGATCTTCACGTAGCCGCGCTCGTCCATGATGCCGACGTCGCCCGAGCGGAAGAAGCCGTCGGCGGTCATCACCTTGGCGGTCTCGTCCGGACGGTTCCAGTAGCCGGCCATCACCTGCGGGCCGCGGATGCCGATCTCGCCGGTCTGGCCGATCGGCAGCACGTTGCCGTCGTCGTCCAGGATCGCGATATCGGTCGACGGCACCGGCAGGCCGATGGTGCCGGTGAAGCCCTGCTCGTCGGCACGGTTGCAGGTGGCCACCGGCGAAGTTTCCGACAGGCCATAACCCTCAATGATACTCTTGCCAGTTACTTGTTTCCACTTGTCATTAACTGCCTGTTGCACAGCCATGCCGCCGCCATTCGCGGTCTTCAGGCTGGAGAAATCGAGGCTGGCGAAATCCGGGTGGTTGACCAGTGCGTTGTACAGCGTGTTCACGGCCGGCAGCATGGTGATCTTGTACTTGCCCAGTTCCTTGATGAAGCCCGGGATATCGCGCGGGTTCGGGATCAGGATGTTCAGGCCGCCGACGCGCATGCCCCACATCGCGCAGGCCGTCAGCGCGAAGATGCGGTACAGCGGCAGCGCGCAGACGATGGTCGGGAACTCGACCGCCGGCGGCTGCATCAGCGCCGGCTGGGCCCAGGCCTCGGTCTGCAGCACGTTGGCGATGATGTTGCGGTGGGTCAGCGTGGCGCCCTTCGAGACGCCCGTGGTGCCGCCGGTGTACTGCAGGAAGGCGATGTCGGAAGACGTCAGCTCGGGCGCCGCGAACGGCATCTTCGCGCCTTGCGCCAGCGCATCCTTGAAGCGCACCATGTTCGGCAGCGCGAAGTCCGGCACCATCTTCTTGACGTTGCGGACCACGAAGTTGACCAGCATGCCCTTGGCGCCGCCGAGCAATTCGCCCATGCTGGCGACGACGATGTGGCGCACCGGGGTGCTCTTCTGCACCTGCTCGAGCGTGTGCGCGAAGTTCTCGAGCACGATGATCGCTTCGCTGCCCGAGTCCTTCAGCTGGTGCTCGAGTTCGCGTGCGGTGTAGAGGGGATTGACGTTGACGACAGTGTAGCCGGCGCGCAGGATCGCGGCGATCGCGATCGGGTACTGCAGGACGTTGGGCATCATCACCGCGACGCGCGCGCCCTTGGCCATGCCGCGGCTTTGCAGCCAGGCGGCCAGCCTCTTCGAGCAGGCGTCGAGTTCGGCGTACGTGAGGAACTTGTCCATGCAAACATACGCATTGTTATTCGCGTATTTCTGGAAGGACTCTTCCAGCATGTGGACGAGCGATCGGTATTGATCCGGGTTGATTTCAGCCGGCACGCCAGCCGGGTACGACTTCAGCCAAATTTTGTCCATCAGATGCCCCTGTCTCCAATAGTATCGTTGTCGTTCAGTTCACATTGTCAAATAATATTTGCAAACCGAACGTGCGTGCTTATGCCTTTGCTATTGCCGCATATGATGCTATCGGGCAGCGCGCTTGCGCGCAAGCGCTTTTGCCTTAATTGGAACAGGGACTCTACCGAGAAGTCCAAGAACGCGTTACGGCATGGCGCCAGTGCTGCGCTGCACCATGATCGGCGCGTTGGGCGCGGTGGCATCGAACACCTTCAGCGCGGCCGTGC
>DATBUE010000031.1:0-7601 GCA_036516375.1 Noviherbaspirillum sp.
CTTTCTGCCATTGGTCAGAAAGGGTGCAACTTCTTAGTCCCGCATCAGGCTTTAGCCAGTAATGGTCGCTTACGCGAAAAAGCCATCCAGAGAATGTACTGTTTAGCTCTAGTGCAGCGCTAGAGCAAGCTGCACGACGCCGATTGAGCGCTTGAGGCTTTGGTCGGCGCGTCCTCGCTTCGAAATAGCAAGAATCGTACTCAAATTGAACGCGCGCGGAATGATGGCATTTAAGGGCTAATTCCAAGTGTGCTTTGCACCGAAATGTCACCTCTGCACCGCTGGCTGGCACCATCGTCGTGCGCGGTTGGCAAGAGGAGGTGGCCGAACTGTCGTGGCTCCTTGCGGTATGCTTTGGATCATGTAGCGCAACCTGCGCGGCCAGTTCTGGAGGTTTCTATGTTCGTCCTCGATTCGCGTCTTGAGCAGGATACGTTGGTGCTGGGGGATTTCCCGCTCTGCCGCTTGCTGCTGATGAACGATGCGCAGTATCCCTGGTTCATCCTGGTGCCGCGCCGCGAAGAGGTCAGCGAGCTGTTCCAGCTAGACGCTGCCGATCAACAGGCTTTGTGGCGGGAAACGACGTCGTTGGCCGAGACGGTCAAGGACACCTTTCGCGCGGACAAGATGAATGTCGCTACGCTGGGCAACGTGGTCGGCCAGCTGCACATGCATGTGATCGCCAGGCGGCGCGACGACGCGGCATGGCCTGCCCCGGTGTGGGGGCGGCATCCGGCCAAGCCGTATAGTGACGAGCAGGTTGCTGCCATTCGAAGCAAGCTCAAGCTCGTGCTCACCGATCACTTCCGCTTTGGAGAATGATTGTGGATCTTGAATCGCGAGTAACGGACCTAGAGACGCGTCTGGCATTTCAGGATGACACCATCCAGGCGTTGAACGATGTACTGGTCGAGCAGCAGCGGCTGGTGGAGCGGCTTCAGCTCCAGCTGGTCGCACTGGCGAAGCGTCAGGAGGAGATGCAGGGTACGTTGGGTGCTGCCGATGAGGACGAGGCGCCGCCACCTCATTATTGAAGAACCGCTGGCGGGGCGCCGGCCCCGCCAGGCACTGCGTTAGCGGCCAGCTTCGACCGGGACGACGTCTTCGGCCTGCAGGCCCTTGTCGCGCATCATGATGGTGAACTCTACTCGCTGGCCTTCCACTAGGATGCGGTGCCCCTCGCCACGAATGGCGCGGAAGTGGACGAATACATCGTCACCGCTGTCCCGAGAAATGAAACCGAACCCCTTTGAGGTATTGAACCACTTGACGGTGCCGGCTTCGCGTCCGGCCGCGGAGGGAACACTCGCGCTCGTACTCATGCGAGACGGTTTGGGTTGCTTGTTGCGACGCTGAGGTGTTGCCAGGTGCAGCAGCACTGCGACAAAGGCGAGCAGCAGGCTGGCCAGGGTGGCGGGTTGACCGGCGATTTGTGGCAGTGAGGCGAGTACGAAGACGGCTTGCAGGGCGATGGACAGGAGCAGGAGGGCCGACGCGGCGATGATCACCGGGCGGGTCCGGCTGTCATTCAGTAGTGCCGACGGCGCGAATTGAACATTGAGCAGGCCGAGCATCAGCAAGCACAGGGCTTCGGGTTGCAGTAACAGCGGCTCAGCGCCGCGCAGGCTGGGAATGAAGGACAGCAGCAGAGCGATGACGCCCGCTAGAACATGGACGATCTTTAACATTCTTGTATGACTCACGATTTGATGACACGACAGAGAGGCGGCAATGCCAGGGCTCGCTGGAAAACGTTCATCGGGCAGGGCTGAACACTGTTCGAGGAACCGCGCGCGTCTGGGCAATAGCGCGGCGTATTTAACAGGAAAGGCGTAGGGCGCTCAAATGAGCGTGGAAGCGGCGGGATCCGAGAGCAGGTGGGCCGAAGCGGGACAGGGCGCGCAGCGTCGCACGCCCGTCCGATGAGCCTTAGGCAGAAAGCAGGCTGCGCAGCATCCAGGCAGTCTTCTCGTGGCTCTGCATGCGCTGGGTCAGGAGGTCGGCCGTCGGTTCGTCATTGACCTTGTCCAGCAGCGGGAAAATGCCGCGAGCGGTGCGGACCACCGCCTCCTGGCCTTCGACCAGCAGCTTGATCATTTCCTCGGCCGACGGTACGCCTTCCTCTTCCTTGATCGAGCTCAGGCGGGCATAAGCCGCGTAGGTGCCCGGGGCCGGAAAGCCCAGGGTGCGAATGCGCTCGGCGATGTCGTCCACGGCCACAGCAAGTTCGGTGTACTGGGTTTCAAACATGGTGTGCAGCGTGTTGAACATCGGACCGGTCACGTTCCAGTGGAAGTTGTGGGTCTTCAGGTACAGGGTGTAGGTGTCGGCGAGCAGGCGAGACAAGCCCTCGGCGATGGCTGCACGGTCCTGTTCGGCGATACCGATGTTGATTTCCATGTTTTTCTCCTGTGGATGGTTCAGCCGTTAGTTATGCCAGAAAAACACGCTGCGTTGTGAAGCGTCGCGTTTCCGGATCAATGCTCATCGCTTTTTTGAAGTCGCCAGACGGTCCAGGGTTCAATCGGCTGATCCCGTCGTCCGGCTCGACGGCTGCGCCGCGGTGATTAAGTGGCTATAATCCCGCGCTTGTGCCCGGCGCTTCAGCTTGCATGCTGCATCTCCCGGCGCCCCATGTGCGATATGCCAAGTGCGGTACCACGCGCAGCATGCCGCAGGCGCAGGGCAGCAACGGTGCTGTCGGCCTGTGCCCCATCGAATTCTGATACGAGAAGCGAACACCACCATGATGCGCAGTCACTATTGCGGCCAGTTGAACGAAAGCCTGGACGGTCAGGAAATCACTCTTTGCGGCTGGGTACATCGCCGTCGTGACCATGGCGGGGTGATCTTCCTCGACGTTCGCGATCGCGAGGGGCTGGCCCAGGTGGTTTTCGATCCCGACCGCGCGGAAACCTTCGCGACGGCCGACCGCGTACGCAGCGAGTACGTGATCAAAGTGACCGGCAAGGTGCGCCTGCGTCCGGCCGGTGCGGTGAATCCGAACATCGCGTCCGGCGCCATCGAGGTGCTGGGTTACGAGCTGGAGGTGCTCAACGATGCGGAGACTCCGCCGTTCCCGCTCAACGAGTACAGCGATGTCGGTGAAGAAACTCGCCTGCGCTACCGCTTCATCGACCTGCGTCGCCCGGAGATGGCCGAGAAGCTGAAGCTGCGCTCGCGCATCACCGCCAGCATCCGTCGCTACCTCGACGAGAACGGCTTCCTCGATGTCGAAACGCCGATCCTTGGCCGTCCGACGCCCGAGGGTGCTCGTGACTATCTGGTGCCGAGCCGCACCCATGCGGGCAATTTCTTTGCCCTGCCGCAGTCGCCGCAGCTGTTCAAGCAGCTGCTCATGGTGGCCGGCTTCGATCGCTACTACCAGATCGCCAAGTGCTTCCGCGACGAAGACCTGCGCGCCGATCGTCAGCCCGAGTTCACCCAGATCGACATCGAGACCAGCTTTCTCGACGAAGCGGACATCATCGGTATCACCGAGGGCATGATCCGCAAGCTGTTCAAGGAAGTGCTGGATCTGGAGTTTGGTGAATTCCCGCACATGCCGTTCGAAGAGGCCATGCGTCGCTATGGCTCGGACAAGCCAGACCTGCGCATCCCGCTCGAGCTGGTGGACGTTGCCGATCAGCTCAACGCGGTCGAGTTCAAGGTGTTCTCCGGCCCGGCCAACGATCCGAAAGGTCGCGTGGCCGCCCTTCGTGTGCCGGGTGCCGCAAGCATGCCGCGCAGCCAGATCGACGACTACACCAAGTTCGTCGGCATCTACGGCGCCAAGGGCCTGGCCTATATCAAGGTCAACGAGCGCGCCAAGGGCGTCGAGGGGCTGCAGTCGCCGATCGTCAAGTTCATCCCGGAAGACAACCTCAATGTCATCCTCGATCGCGTCGGCGCGGTCGATGGCGATATCGTTTTCTTTGGTGCCGACAAGGCCAAGATCGTCTCCGAGGCGTTGGGCGCGTTGCGCATCAAGCTCGGCCATGACCTCAAGCTGCTGACCTGCGACTGGGCGCCGCTGTGGGTCGTCGACTTCCCGATGTTCGAAGAGAACGATGACGGCTCGCTGAGCGCACTGCACCACCCGTTCACCGCGCCGAAGTGCACACCGCAGGAGCTGGAGGCCAACCCCAGCGCTGCGCTGTCGCGTGCATACGACATGGTGCTCAACGGTACCGAGCTGGGTGGCGGCTCCATCCGCATCCATCGCAAGGAAATGCAGCAGGCGGTATTCCGCATTCTCGGCATCGACGAGGCCGAGCAGGAAGAGAAGTTCGGCTTCCTGCTCGATGCGCTGAAGTTCGGTGCGCCGCCGCACGGCGGTCTGGCTTTCGGCCTGGATCGCCTGGTCATGCTGATGACCGGCGCGCAGTCGATTCGCGAAGTCATTGCCTTCCCGAAAACCCAGAGCGCTGCGGATGTCATGACCCAGGCGCCTGGCGCGGTGGACAACAAGGCACTGCGCGATCTGCATATCCGCCTGCGCGAGCAGCCAAAGGCGGAGTAAGCGCTACCCGAAGCCTGGTTCTGCCAGGCTTCTTCGTCTTGCGACTCCGGTCGTACGGGCGTCAAGGCGATAACCGTTTCCCGGCTGGCGATCCAGCGGTTGGCGAACGGTTGTCGGGATTTCTGATTCAGTCGAAGAATGGAGTGAGTTATGGCTGGTCATTCCAAATGGGCCAACATCAAGCACCGCAAAGAGCGCCAGGACGCCAAGCGGGGCAAGATCTTCACCAAGCTGATCCGCGAACTGACCGTGGCGGCCAAGCATGGCGGCGGTGTCCCGGCGGACAACCCGCGCCTGCGCCTGGCGGTGGACAAGGCGCTGACGGCCAACATGTCGCGCGAGGTCATCGACCGTGCCATCGCCCGCGGCGCTGGCTCGAACGAAGCCGACAACATGACCGAGCTGAGCTACGAGGGCTATGCGCCGAGTGGCGTGGCGATCATCATCGAAGCCATGACGGACAACCGCAACCGCACCGCCGCGGAGGTGCGTCATGCCTTCAGCAAGAATGGCGGCAACCTCGGTACTGACGGTTCGGTGGCCTACATGTTCGATCGCAAGGGGCAGATCAGCTATGCACCAGGCGTCGACGAGGATGCGCTGATGGAGGCTGCGCTGGAAGCCGGCGCCGACGACGTGGTCACGCAGGAAGACGGCTCGGTCGAGGTGTACACCAGCTTTGCCGATTTCCTCTCGGTCAACGAGGCGCTTACCGAAGCCGGTTTCAAGGGTGACGAGGCGGAAGTGGCGATGATCCCGTCGATCATGGCGCCCATCACCGATGTCGAGACCGCACAGAAAGTCCTGCGTCTGATCGATGCGTTGGAAGATCTGGATGACGTACAGAACGTCTATCACAACGCCGAAATTGCCGATGAGATCATGCAGCAGCTGAGCTGAGCCATGTCGCTGGAAGGAACCGGAGGTCGCAGTCGCGCTTCCGGTTTTTTTATGGTTCGGCGTGGCGTCGAAGAAGCGTTGGGATGTGATGACGCCAGTGGCGTCGGGGCAGGCGCCTCCGTATACTCGCCACTGGATAAATAGACAGCACGGCCAAGGCATGACGCTGATTTTGGGTATCGATCCGGGCTCTCGAATCACCGGCTACGGCGTCGTCCGAGATACCGGTCGTGGTTGCGAGTACGTCGCTTCGGGCTGCATTCGCACCGGCAGCGGCGAGCTGTCGGAGCGCTTGCGCGCCGTGTTCAGTGGCGTCAGCGAAGTCATTCGCACCTATGGTCCGGTGACCATGGGAATCGAGCAGGTGTTCATGGCCCGTAACGCCGATTCGGCGCTAAAGCTCGGGCAGGCCCGCGGTGCTGCCATCGTCGCGGGGGCCGAGGCGGGACTGCAGATCGCCGAGTACACCGCCACGCAGGTCAAGCAGGCCATCGCCGGCACTGGCGGTGCGGACAAGCAGCAGGTGCAGATGATGGTCATGCATCTGCTCAAGCTGCTGGAGAAGCCGCAGATTGATGCCTCGGACGCCTTGGCCATCGCCCTGTGCCATGCGCATCACCGGCAGAGCCTGATCCCTCATGGGTTGATCGGTGCCAAGCGAAGAGGCGGGCGGCTGCGGCTGTAGCCTTGCGAATAGTCGCAGAAAGAAAGGACCCGGTATCGTCGGGCGCTGGAGGAAGCAGGTTTGATCGGACGTTTGCGCGGCACGCTGGCGGAAAAGCAACCGCCTCACATGATTCTCGACGTCAACGGCATCGGCTATGAAGTCGAGGTGCCGATGACTACGCTTTATCGCCTGCCAGCGGTCGGCGAGCCGGTGACTCTGCACACCCATCTGGTGGTGCGTGAAGACGCGCAGCTGCTTTATGGGTTCGCCGAGAAACGCGAGCGTGAGCTATTTCGCGAGCTGATCCGGCTGAACGGCGTGGGACCCAAGTTGGCTTTGGCGCTCATGTCGGGGCTGGAGGTCGATGAGCTGGTGCGGTGCGTTCAGGCGCAGGATACCTCGGTGCTGGTGCGCATACCTGGTGTCGGCAAGAAGACCGCCGAACGACTGCTGGTTGAGCTGAAGGACCGCTTCAAGGCGTGGGAAAGCATGCCGGCCATCGCAACCCTGGTAGTTGAACCTGGCAGCAAAACGGCAGTCACAAGCGCCGAGAATGATGCGGTCAGCGCTTTGATTTCCCTGGGCTTCAAGCCACAGGAGGCCAGCCGGGCAGTGTCCGCCATACAGGAAGAGAATTTGAGCAGTGAAGAGATGATTCGCCGCGCCCTCAAGGGCATGGTGTAAACCATGATCGAAGCGGATCGTATCGTCACGGCCAGCAGTCGCGATCGCGACGAGCAGTTGGATCGCGCCATTCGCCCCCTGAAGCTCGCGGAGTACATTGGCCAGCCGGTCGTGCGCGAGCAGATGGATCTATTCATCCGCGCCGCGAAAGGGCGCCAGGAAGCGCTCGACCATACTCTGATCTTCGGTCCGCCCGGGTTGGGCAAGACCACCCTGGCGAACATCATTGCCGAAGAAATGGGCGTGTCGATCAAGAGTACTTCTGGTCCTGTCCTCGAGCGGCCGGGCGACCTGGCCGCTTTGCTGACCAACCTGGAAGCCGGCGACGTGCTGTTCGTCGACGAGATCCATCGCCTCTCGCCGATCGTCGAGGAGGTGCTGTATCCGGCGATGGAGGACTTCCAGCTCGATATCATGATCGGCGAAGGGCCGGCGGCGCGTTCGATCAAGCTCGATCTGCCGCCGTTCACCCTGGTCGGCGCCACGACGCGGGCCGGCATGCTGACCAATCCACTACGCGACCGCTTCGGTATCGTCCAGCGTCTGGAGTTCTACTCCACCGAGGATCTGGCCACGATCGTCAGGCGGTCGGCCGGAATCCTCGGACTGCCAACCGAACCCGAGGGCGCGTTTGAAATTGCCCGTCGCGCGCGCGGCACGCCGCGCATCGCCAATCGTCTGCTGCGCCGGGTTCGTGACTTCGCTCAGGTGCGCGGCAAGGGTGAGATCACCCGGCAGATCGCTGACCTTGCGCTGAACATGCTGGATGTCGATGAGCGCGGGTTCGATCATCAGGATCGTCGCCTGCTGCTGACGCTGATCGAGAAG
>DATBUE010000032.1:0-13543 GCA_036516375.1 Noviherbaspirillum sp.
TTCTATTTATCCGACATACTTCACTGTTACTCCTGCCGTTCACCAAGGCCGTCATCAGAAGCCTTTTGTTCAAATTGATTTGCGTAGGCGTATGCCGAGCAACTACTTCCACACGGCTATCACTTTCAGCCTCCTTCACCAATTCCTCCAAGGCCGCTTCAATATGGGCAAGGGCATTCCCAACGTAGCCTCGCGATACTAGGCTCCCGAGGTTAACTGGCTCGTTTTCTGAAGAAAGAGGCGCCGAACTCGAGCTCGGTTGGGGGGGAGGGCCTGAGGGGCGGAACGAACGATGAGACGCCTGTGTTCTAAAGAGAATTTGATCTTCCGTTAATGCTGCACCATTCGATTCGTTGACGAAGAGCTGTGGCACTTCATCGGGTGATTTACCGAGTGCTTCAAGCAAACACCGTCGTGTTTTGCAATATTTCTCTACAGCAGGCCAGTCGCTAATTCCATAGGACGAGGCGATGAAGATGGTGCGCGGGTTCAAGACTTCAATATCATGGGCTTTAAGTGCACCGAAACTTAATTTCAAATTTTTGACGTATCCCTGTAGGGCGTGTGCGCAGGCCCTGCTTTCCCTGTGTGCATTATTTTTCAACTCCCTAAGCGCAGCCTCGGCAGGGAGCGGCGCTGGCAGGGGCGGGTTGTCGGCGGTCAAATCAATGACATGGCCTGGGTGATGCGGTCGCCCTTCTTGACCGTCTGGCAGGGACGGGCTGCCAGCGGTCAAATCGATGACTGCAGGCTTGTCAGGTTCCAGTCGCGGGCGTTGGGCTGCAGGTACCTGATTCGACGATGTCGGTGACCCTCCGGTAGAAGGGGAAGAGCGTGCACGCTTTGCTGAACCAGACGACTTGTGCTCGCGGCCATCGTTGGCACTCGATTTTTTTTGCTCGCCGGGAATCTTGTCCTTTTTCACAGGTGTGAGGCCGGAGCGAGCTTTTGTAAGTTCGTTCCGCATGGTCACGTACAAGAGCTTGAGGGAACCGTCGGATAGCTCAAACCTGGCGGATACTGCGTAGCGTGTTGATTCTGATTCAGGTGTAGAAAGGCGGTGTCCATAATCTTGTGTAAGAGAACCCAGGGTATGAGAAGGGGACAAATGCAGCTTTCCACCTTCTATGAGGGACTTCATGGTGCGAGACAGCCAACGCTCGCCCTTCGAATCGGAGTTCGTGTAGTCGTCGAGCCAGCGGAGCGAATTTTTGTCCACCATGTCCGGGACAAGGTATTGCTGGGGACGTTGGGGGGCATTCGCCGCCATCGTGGTTGCCGTCGAGGGTCCGCTCGAGGGCGATGAGAAGGAGGGGGAGGCAGGGCGTCCCGGCGTTTGTTCCGTGGCTGGCGTGTTTCTGGCAACAGGAGGAGGGACGTGTGCACCGGAGAAGGGTTTGTTTGAGGGGAACATTTTCACCGAGCAGAGTTGACATTGATGCATGTGTGGCTCTGGGCTGAGCGAGAGTTCCTCCAAACAATTCAGTCCATTTTCCCCGTGCAGGCAATCGATCGGATCGACGAATGAACGGACCACAGGAATCCGTGCCAATTCACCGCCTTCCGTGCGAATTGCGCTGCTAGAATGACCCGCTTTCCCCGCATCACCCCTCCCGCATGTCCCAATCCACCCATGGCATGAACGCGCCGCAGCGCGAAGCCGTCAACTACATGGACGGCCCCTGCCTGGTGCTGGCCGGCGCCGGTTCCGGCAAGACGCGCGTGATCACGACCAAGATCGCCAGCCTGATCGAGCAGCACGGTTATGAAGCACGCAACATCGCCGCCGTCACCTTCACCAACAAGGCTGCGCTGGAAATGCAGGAGCGCATCGCCAAGCTCTTGCAGAACCCGAAGGAAGCCAAGCACCTGACCGTGTGTACCTTCCATTCGCTCGGCATGCAGATCCTGCGCCGCGAAGCGAAGGAGCTCGGCCTGAAGGACCGCTTCTCGATCATGGACAGCGACGATTGCTTCTCCATCGTGCAAGACCTGGCCTGCACGACGGATAAGCAACTGATCCGCCGCATCCAGAACACGATGTCCCTGTGGAAGAACGCGCTGGTCGATCCCGAACGCGCGCTGAAGGAAGCGACCACCGAAGACGAAGGGCAAGCCGCGCGCATCTACCGCAACTACGTCGCCACGCTGGCCGCTTACCAGGCGGTCGACTTCGACGACCTGATCCGCCTGCCGGTCGAACTGTTTCGCAGCAATGAAGTGGTGCGCGACAAGTGGCAACGCAAGCTGCGCTACCTGCTGGTCGACGAATACCAGGACACCAACACCTGCCAGTACGAACTGGTGAAACTGCTGGTGACCGGCGTCGGCAAGAAGCCGATGTTTACCGCCGTGGGCGACGACGATCAGGCTATCTATGCCTGGCGCGGCGCGACCATCGAGAACCTGAAGCAGTTGCAAGTCGATTTTCCCGACCTGCGCGTCATCAAGCTGGAGCAGAACTACCGCTCCAGCACACGCATCCTGCAGGCCGCCAACGCCGTCATCGGCAACAACCCCAAGCTGTTCGAGAAGCAGCTCTGGTCCGAGCATGGCTTGGGCGATCCGGTGAAGGTAATGGCGATGCAGGACGACGAAGCCGAAGCCGAGCAGATCGCGATCATGATTTCGGCGCACAAGTTCGAGCGGCGCGCGAAGTTCTCGGACTATGCGGTGCTGTATCGCGGCAACCATCAGGCGCGCGTCATCGAACAGGCGCTGCGCAAGGAACGCATTCCCTACACGATCTCTGGTGGCCAGAGCTTTTTCGACCGTGCCGAGATCAAGGACATCGTCAGCTATCTGCGTTTGATCGCAAACCAGGATGACGATCCCGCCTTCATCCGCGCTGTGACGACACCAAAGCGCGGCGTCGGGCAAAGCACACTGGAAGCGCTGGGCGCCTTCGCTGGCCAATGGCAGTGCTCCCTGTTCGAAGCGGTGTTCAAAGGCGGCATCGAAGCGAAACTGGCCGACCGCCAGCTGGACCCCCTGCGCGAGTTCTGTCACTTCATCAATGGACTCGAAGCACGCGCCTCCAAGCGCGGCGAGAATGCGGCGGCCCTGCTCGACGAGATGATGAAGGAGATCAATTACGAAGCCTGGCTGTACTCGGCCTTCGACGACCGCGCCGCGCAGACGAAGTGGCAGAACGTGGTCGACTTCACCACTTGGCTGAAGGAAAAGGGCACCGGCGGACGCGACGGTACCGATGCCGAGAAAAGCCTGCTCGAACTGACGCAGATGGTCGCGCTGATGACCATGCTTGAAGGCCGCGACGAGGAACCGGATGCGGTACGCATGTCCACGCTGCACGCGTCCAAGGGACTGGAATTCCCGCACGTGTTTCTGGTCGGCGTGGAAGAGGGCATCCTGCCGCACAAGGGCGACCCCGATACCCCGATAGAACAACTGGCTGCGCGCATCGAGGAAGAACGGCGTCTGATGTATGTGGGCATCACGCGCGCGCAGCGTTCGCTGCACCTGACCTGGTGCAAGCGCCGCAAGCGCGCGCGTGAATACATCAATTGCGATCCCTCACGCTTCATCAAGGAAATGAAGCTGGATGAAGGCGATGCGGTACCGAAGGAAGAGGAAAAGATCACGCCGCAGGAGCGGCTGGCGAACCTGAAGGCCTTGCTGCAGAAACCGAAGGTGGCCTAGCGCTGGCGCCGGGTGCCGCAGCTTGGTTGTTCAGATCTCTCGAAGAACAACCTCGTATGCCCGATCATAGCGATCGTTGTTCTTGGGGGGATTTTTTGTTACTTGCATTACCCTAAATCTGCAACCGGGGGCAAACAGAACTTCCAACTCCTGGGGTTTGGTGCTCAGGAAGGATATATCTCTTCCGCTCTTTGACTCAATGCGGAACCGGACATTCCCTGCCCATGCTTTTTCAGGCTTCGTTGCGGTACTGAGGAAGAAATTCTCCTGCACTTCGGCATCCACCGGATAGCGGCGCAACAGCATCTCCGGGGCAATCTCGACGCCGCGGAAGGTCGGGCCGCGGAAGGCAGGAAGTGCATTCAGCCCGGAGCAAATCCCGCGCAGGATTGGCGCAAGCAGATGGGCTCGCTCGACGGCAGAGGCTACTTCCGGGGAGGCTGAATCCTCGCTCAGACTGATCGTTTTCAACGGCACATTGAGGATTGTTTTGATGAATCCCGAGGTATAGCTTCTTACTGCGGCCAGGTCTTGGGTAGGGATGTTACGCAGCCAGGGCAAATCGCTCCTTTGGTTCTTGATTCTGCTTATCGCCCGAATCAGGTCATTGAAGCGCGCTTCATTGACTGCGGGGGCGGAGCCGCAATGCTGGATGTAAGCCTGTTTGAATTCTGCCCGTGCATTGACCCGCGTGCGGTACCCGGGTTCAGGTAGAAACTCCGGATACGGGATCGACTCTGCTCCGGTGCTGCTTGCATCGATTTTTCTTCCCAGCTGCCCGAATAATGTGCTCCTCCACCCTCCCTCGGGAGAAAAGGCATATCGTCCTTTTGGCGTAGCGGAAGCGACAGTATCGGGGCTGCTTTGGGTGCGGTTTCCGCCCACGGAAGGTGCGATTGCACGGGTACCGGAAGCCTCGCCGCCGCTTGTTCCCGTGTAGGTCGTACTTCTCGGCATCGGCGTGAAGGTGAAGCCTTGCATCGTTTCTCTCTTGCTGTTCCACCCACGGAGCAGACCGTTTAACCGTATGACGCTCTTCAGTTGCTGAACCGCCTGTATCGGCAGTCGCCGAAACGTTAAGTACCCATGCAAAACAAATTGTGGATGTATGCGGCTTTGGCCGGCGCGCTGCTGCGTTGCCCGTCTCTTGCAGTGCTCGCACTGCGGCGAACCGGGCGCCTTGCATCGCATCCGACCAAAACCCCATCCATCTCACAATTCATTTTCCGCGGATACTTAAGGGCTGGCCCCCCGAACAGAAGGCATTGTTTTCTGTTCGTGGTCACTACCTGAACACCAGTTCCATTTTGTTGGAAGCTCAGGATGCTTCATAACGGATCTATGGAGCGAATTATCGATTGGCCTTCGGTCCGGTCCTTTTTCGCAACTGCCGTTCGAAAGCCTGGTCCAGCTTGCTCACCTTCACCGGCTTCTGCGGCCCCAGGCTGTTCACGTGGGCGACGAACTCATCCATTGTCAGATCGCCGCTGACCCGTTCTGCCGGCTTGCCCGGCTCGGCGCGCAGCAGGTAGAAGAATCCGCTCGCAGTCATGCCCATCGAATACCGGGATGACGCATCGCGCTGGTTCAGGCGAGTGACGGCGGCGCTGGCTTTGGTGGATCGCATGTTGGTCAAGTTAAAACTGTTTGTAGAAGGGATACGCAAGGAACGCGATTTGGAGCTTGCTTGGCCACGTACAATAGCGCCTGCCCCACTTTCATGCAGGTTAACCAATGAGCAGCACCGAGGAACGACTGGTCGAGCTGGAGATCAAGGCGGCACGCCAGGATGACCTGCTCGATGTGCTGAACCAGACTGTCTACCGCCAGCAAAAGCGTATCGACGAACTGGAAGCCCTGTGCGCCGCGCTGGCGCGCCACGTCAAGGACATGCGCGATGCCGCGCAGGCCGGCCCGGTCAACGAAAGACCACCCCATTACTGAGCGCGCCATGAACGAACCGGAAGAATCCCTGCGCGAACGCCTCAATGGCGAAACCGCGCGCACGCCCTGGCGCAATCTGCTGCGCTTCTTTGCCTCGGGCTCGGTGATCGCGGTCGAGGATGGCCTGGATCTGGTCGAGGTCGCGATGCGCTTTGCCAACGATGACAAGATCGCGGTGGCCGCATGGCTTCAGGCCGGGCGCATCGGCAAGGTCAGCGATGAACAGGCGGCAGCCTGGGTGGAGGCCGACGCCGAGTTGTGGACCGTGGTGGTCAAGCCATGGTTGCTGGTCCAGCGCCACAAGCAGCGGCCGCACGCCTACGGCCCACCCCATTGAGCATGGCGCGCTCCGCCAAGCCGGTACGGCGCGACCGTTCGCTGCGCAAGTTCCTCGCGCTGGTCACGCTGCTGCTTGCGGCCGGTTTCGCCACTGCCTGGGGTTACCAGCAATATCGCCAGGAGCAGCGTCTGGCCACCCGGTACACGGCGCTGCGTCCGGTGGCAGTCGGCCATTCCGGCCATTCGATTTCCGCCACCTTTGCGATCAAGACCAGTGCCGCGGACGCGCGCTGGGCGCAGCAGAACCGCGACGGCATCGAAGCGGCGCTGCAGCAAAGCTTGATGGGAGTCGATCCGCAGCGCGCACTGGCGCCCGGTGGGTTGCAAGCGATGCAGCAGAATATGCACGCCGCATTGAACGGATTGCTCGCCACCGACAAGGTGCAGCAGGTGATCGTGACCGACTTCCTGGTCTCCGAGGGCGATTACTGATTACTCAACGCTCTCGCCGTATTGCTTCACATCTTGCGCAGGCGGTTGTGGATCGCGGTTGCTGCGATCGCCGCTTGTCCCATCGCCACCACGATCTGGTTCAAGCCCGCCACCAGGTCGCCCGCCGCATACAAACCATCGACCGACGTTTGCTGATGCGCATCGACCTCCAGCTCGCCATTGCCACCGCAGCGCGCGCCAAGCACTTGCGCCAGTCCTGAATTCACCAGCGTGCCGAGCGCGCTGTAGACCACGTCGTAGTGCGCCTGCGTGCCGTCGCCCAGCATCAGTTCCATGCCGGCCGGGCTGCCCTCGTGCAACGCGAGTCCGGTGACCGGCGCGGCCAGCATCTGCACATCAGCCTCCGCCAATGCGCGCTGTCCGTCCTCGTCCAGTTGCAAGGCTTCGTCGAGCGCGCACAGATGCACTTGCGCCGCGTAGTGACGCACGAAGATCGCTTCCTGCAAGCCGCTCGCGCCGCGCCCGAGCACGGCCACGCGCTTGCCGCGCGCTTCGTAGCCATCGCAGACCGGGCAGTAGCGCAGGCAACCGACGGCGATTGCAGCTTCCACATCTGGAAAGGGCGGTGCCACGTCGGTAACGCCGGTGGCCAGCAACACCGTGCGCGCGCGCCAGCTTTGCTTCTGCGCGCCGAGCACGAAGCCGCCATCGCCAGTGCGCTCGAGACGGTCCACGCTCACCGCTTGCAGCGGCACCTCGTAGTGCGCAACTTGCGCGCGCAGATGCTTGAGCACATCCGGACCTTGGATGCCTTCGGCAAAACCGGGATAGTTGTGCGAAGTCGGAATCGTCAATAACCGGCTGCTGGCGCCGTCGAACACTTCGATGCGGCGCCGGAAGCGCGCGAGATACACCGCTGCGGTCAAGCCGGCGGCGCCACCGCCGACGATGGCGCAATCGAGTGGCTCATCCAACACGTCGCCGGCACCTCCTCGGCCGGTCCCTGCGCTGTCGTTCAATGTCGGCTGTGCTGGCGTTGAACGTGGTCGCGGTCGATTTGCGGCAGCGAGGGAAGGCCTTCATCGGCATCGTCGGCACTGGCTTCGCTGTCCATGTCCGGTTCGTCCACCGGGTCGATGTAATCGACACGGTCGGTGCCGATATCCGCGCCGGGTTCCACCGCCGCGTCACGCCCGGCCGTGGCGACTTCGCCGCTACCGGTGGCATCGGTATCCGAATCCAGCCACGCGTCGCCGATGTCGGGGCCGGCGCTGCGGTCGGCGGCGGCGGCGTCCGGGTCATCCAGCGTCCCCTTGTCCAGTCCGATATCGGCTTCGTTGGTCCAGCGCATGCTGTCCTGCACGTCGCTGCCGCTGTCCGAAATGTCGCTTGGGCCAAGTGCGCTGGTGCCATGTCCTTTTGTGAGTTGTCTGTCCTTTTCCGGCATGTTGTCCGGATCCAGAGTGCTGCTAGCCATTGCTGTACTCCTCTGTTCGTTGCTCATCCTGCGATGCAGGTACGTGCCAGGAAGAGCAATAAGCATGCCGTGTCGCGAGTGCCGGCACGCAACACGCGGCCGGCGGAACTTTCATTTTCTACATCGTGTCGGTCGTGTACATGCATGCGCGGAGCCTGGGTTGTCCGTGCTTTCCATGCAGCATTTCATGCTGCGCGAACCTTTCGGGAGAAAAAGATGGTCAAGTTGCATCAAGCATTGGCAGGCACCGCGCTGCTGGCGTGCAGTCAGTTGGCACTCGCGCAAGCGGCCGCCGACATCGTGGTGGTTCCTCCGGATAACGCTCCGGTGTTGATCGCGCCGGAGGTCGAAGTCGTGCCGGCAACGCCGGCCGAGCCCGCCACTGGCGGAGCCCAGGTGGAACCGGCACCTGCAACGCCCTCGACGGCAGCGCCCGCGCCGGATGCGAGTGGCGCATCCTCGGCCGCAGGGACCAGTGCATCCGGTACCGAGCCGGGCGGCATGGTGGTCGGCACCATCATCCAGACCCAGCCGGCCACCGATGCGCCGACTGCGGCCGAGATGAGCAACGATCCTTTCGTACAGCGCCGTGAAGCGCGCGCCCAGGCGCGTGCCGAATACAAGGCGCGCATGCAGGCCGCGCAGCGCGAGTATCGGCAGGACAAGCGCGCTGCGGATTCGATGCTGGAGCAGCAGTCCGGCAACTGAGGCGGTAGCGCCTGGGCGCTGAGCCGGTAACAACGGGGCAGGGCCGGTAGAATGCCGGTCGGTCCCCGTTTCTGCGCAGTCGTGTCCGCGCCATCCAGAAAGATCATCCATTGCGATTGCGACTGCTTCTACGCGGCGGTCGAAATGCGCGACGACCCTTCGCTGCGCGGGCATCCCCTTGCCGTCGGCGGGGCGGCCGAGCGGCGCGGGGTGGTCGCCACATGCAACTACGAAGCGCGGCGCTTCGGCATCCGTTCCGCGATGTCGACCGCACAGGCCTTGCAGCGCTGTCCCGATTTGATCGTGCTGCCGCCCGCGATGGAGAAATACCGCATCGCTTCGCGCCAGATTCTCGCGATCTACCGCGACTACACCGACCTGGTCGAACCGCTCTCGCTCGACGAAGCCTATCTCGACGTCAGCGCCACGCCGCAATTGCACAACAGTGCCACGCTGATCGCGCAGGAAATCCGCACGCGCATTCACGATACCGTCGGCATCACCGCCTCGGCCGGCATCGCGCCCAACAAATTCCTGGCCAAGATCGCCAGCGACTGGAACAAGCCGAACGGGCAATACGTGGTCCGTCCCCAGGATGTGGATGCCTTCGTCGCCGTGCTCCCGGTCGACAAGCTCTTCGGCGTCGGCCGCGTCACCGCGCAAAAGCTGAACAAGCTCGGCGTGCACACGTGCGCCGACCTGCGTGCATGGACGCTGGTGGACCTGCAGCGCCGTTTCGGCAAGTTTGGCAGCAGCCTGTACAACCTCTGCCGCGGCATCGATCACCGCGCAGTGAAACCCGACCGCGAGCGCAAGTCGGTCAGCGTCGAAGAAACCTATGCGAAGGACCTGCCTGACCTTGCCGCCTGCCAGCGCGAACTGGCGCCGCTGATCGAACAACTGCGCGAACGCATGCAACGCAAGCAGGTGGCGCAGAGCGGGCGTGGCGTGCACAAACTGTTCGTCAAACTGCGCTTCGCCGACTTCCGGCGCACCACCGCCGAATGCGTGAGCACGACTATCGATCCTGACATCTGCGCACACCTGCTGGAGACCGCGCATGCGCGCAGCACGCGCCCGGTGCGCTTGATCGGCGTCGGCGTGCGCCTGAGCGAGGACGAAGACCTGTCCCAGCTCGCGCTGTTTGGAGCGGATTCCCCCTGACCAGCGCACCGATGCCGGACGGCTTGCCCAAGGCACTGCGTCACGGCTCCTTGCCATGGCACCCGCCATGTCGTGTCGTCGCGCCCCTCGGCGGGCACCTTGTCCCGCAGGCAATCCGTCTCGGCCTCGACTGAGCCAGTCAGGGCGAATCCGCTCCAATGTCGCTTGGATAGCTCTTGGTTCGCATTTGCATATCTTCTCAGCGGTAATCAAGAACGTGAACACGTTCTGAGGAATTCGGGAGCCCGGTTGCTGTCGACGTGGCAGCGATAGACCATACCTTCGCCTCCGGAGCGGGCAGGGACGGGGGATGCTGGTCGAGAATCCGGTTGAGCATCGAAGTGTTGCGAATGACGTCGCGCGTCGGCATGGGAAAGACAGGCAATGTGACGGGCACGCGCCCCAGGAAAGGAAACGCCATGAGTTACAAGACCATCCTCGTGCATGCCGACGAATCACGGCACGCGCAGCAACGCTTCGAACTGGCCGCGCAACTGGCCGCACGCGAAAACGCCCACCTCGTCGGCATGGCTGCCACCGCGCTTCCAGGCACCTTCTACCTGCCCGAGCTGATCGGCGAAAGCACGATGACGCTGACGGCCTACATCGAATACCTGCGCCAGCGCGCGCAAGGCGTACTGGCGCAATTCGAAGCCACGGCGCGCCAGGCTGGCATGGGCCGCTTCGAGTCACGCATCGTGGAGGACGAGGCCGGCGCGGCGCTGTGCATCCAGGCGCGCTACAGCGACCTGGTCGTCATCAGTCAGCAAGACCCTGATGAAAGCCTGCCCGCACTCCGCCGCAACTTCGCCGACTACGTCGTGCTGCACGCCGCGCGCCCGGTACTGGTGCTGCCCTATGCGCTGCGTCCGATACTGCCTGCGCACCGCATCCTGCTGGCATGGGATGCCAGCGCAGAAGCCGCGCGCGCGGCCACGGCCGCGCTGCCCTTCCTGCAGCGCGCCGAGCTGGTGCAGATCATCGTGTTCGATCCCGACACGCGCGGCTTGGCGCACGGCGAACAACCGGGCTCGGACATCGCGCAATACCTGGTGCGTCACGGCGTGCACGTCGAAGTCTCGCAACAGGTTACCGATCACCGCATCGACGTCGGCAACGCCCTGCTCTCGGCCGCCGCCGACTTCAACGCCGACTTGATGGTCATGGGTTGCTACGGTCACTCGCGCCTGCGCGAAGTGCTGCTGGGCGGCGTATCGCATACGGTGCTGGGCGCGATGACGGTACCGGTGTTGATGTGTCATTGATGGCGACGTGTTCGGGCGGAGAGAAGGGCGGCCTCGTTTAAGGCTCGTCAGGAAGCTGCGCTGCAAGCCGCATTCCCACGCTGCCTCCCGTTGCGCCAGATACCGAACGCCCGCTCGTAGCGCCCCTCGCCACCTCACGGCGTCTTTATCCTGTCGGCATGCCACACCCGCAGTTTTTGCACCTCCGCCCTCCCTCCTGGCTGCTTCCTTTGCCATCCCGACACCCTGATCCGCCCGCTCTTGCGCGCAATCAGCGGCCTCCCTGCGCACTCGGCAAATAATCGCGGAATCAGTCGTCGGCACATGCGTCGCTTGCCGGCCAACCCGCCATCGCACCGGCCAACGCGCCGTGCGCCGCGCATGGAGCTTCCGGATGATCACCAGCGATACGCTACTTAACGCCTCACCGCCTCTTGCCCGTCCCGTTGCCGATGCCGCCGACAAGCTCAGCGTCGAGCTCTACGAAAACCACCTTCCGCCCTTCGTCGAACCAGCGCTGCAACAGTTGTACGGCAACGTGTTTTCCTCGCTCGCACACCAGCGCATCCATGGCAGCGGCGGGCCGTTGAATGCGATTGCCTTGCGCGAAGACGGCGCCCTGCGTTCGCTGTGGATTTACCGGAATGAAGGCCGCACGCTGCGCGTGCTTAACGAAGGCATCGTGATCGGCGAGACCGAGCTGCGCCGGTTCGCGTGTCACCTGTTCGAACAGCACCCGTTTCTGGGCGCGATCCGCTTCCACGCGGTGCGGCCGGACATCGCCCGCCTGTCCTATCCGTATTCGCGCCACGAGTGCCTGGAAGACATGGTGCTGACGCTGCCGCCGAGCGCCGACGAATACCGCGCACAGATGGGCAAGTCCACCCGTGCCTACATCAACCGCTACCTGAACAAGCTCAAGCGCGACTTCCCCGACATGCGGTTCGAACTGCGTCCTGCGCACGAGTTCGACGAAGGCGTGCTGCGCCACATCATCGCGCTGAACCGACAGCGCATGGCCGGCAAGGGCAAGGTGTCGATCAACGACGACGCTCTGGCCGAGCGCATCATCCACCTCGCGACCGATTGTGGGTTGGTCGGCGTGCTGAAGCTGGGCGATCGGATCGTCGCCGGCACCATCAATTACCAGGTGCGCGACAACTACTTCCTCGAAGTCATCGCGCACGATCCCGCGTACAACGATTACCGGGTCGGGACCCTGTGCTGCTACCTGACGGTGTGCGAATGCATCGCGCGCGCCGGTGCCGAGTACCACTTCCTGTGGGGGCAGGACGAATACAAGACCCGCTTGCTCGGCAAGCCGCGCCTGCTGGAAGACTTGGTGATCTATCGCTCGCGCATGCACCAGTGGGTGAATGCGGATCTGATGGCGGCCCAATTCAAGGCCAAGTGCGAGCGCCGCGCGCGGATGGCGGTGCGCGCGCTGCGGCAGGGAGACGGGCGCACGGCGCATGCGGTGCAAGCCTTGCTGCGTGTACGACGTCGCTTGCGGGGGGAGTGAGGCTTTCCGGCTTCCCGCGGAAGAATGGGTAGGTAGCGAAATGGACCGCTGTCGCTCCCCTCGGTGAGCCCTCGCATAGGCGGAAGCCCAGTTCGGACGTCAGCAGAATCGCAGGCGGCTTTGCAGGGAGGCTCACCTTCGAGGGAACGACAGGGAGCGGCAAGTCGATTGCCGCCGAGTGCTCCTCAAGCGCTTCCTCCCCGCTCCAGCAAGCCTTCCCGCGTCTGCGCCAGCATGCTCAACACCTGTTCCAGCAAGCGCCGCGTCTCTTCCGGCAATTCTTCGCCCAGCGCCGCCCGCACCGCCTCGCCGAGTTGCATGTCCGCATGCAAGCGTTGCTCCACCAGTTGGGCGTCGGTATCGGCGGCAAGGTAGGCGCGGATGCCGTCGATCATCTGTCCCAGCGTTTCCCGATCCGGGTCCGGTTCCGAGGGCAGGTCGTCCAAGGCGCGGATGTGCGGGGCGAGGGCGGCTGCGCTTTCGCTGCGCGCTAGTGCAGCCTGTTCGAACAGTGCCGCCAGCGACGGATCCTGGCAGCGTCCGCTCGCGACCGTGTAGCCATCCGCGCTTTCCAGGAGCGCGCTTTCGACGCCGTTCAGCGCAGCCTGTCTGTCATCCCTGAGCAACATGGGCTTCCTCCTCGCCGGTCGGCATCAGATATGCCGGCGGCACAAACACTTCGATGGCCCCCGCGAGCAGTTCGAAGACCGCGGGGGTGTGGGCAACCAGTTCGCCGTCGGCGCTGACGGCCATCGGAACGCGCGTGCGCACTTCGATGCGTCGTCCCTGCTCCACATAGACCGGATCGCAGGCGGTGAATTCGCCGGCGCGCAGCGAGGACAGGCGCGTGAGCGCGCGCAAGCCTTCGCGCCAGCCGAGCGGGCGCACGCTGCACAGGAAAAAACTGCCGTCGTCGATGCGCGCCGGTGCCGCCACCGTCATGCCGCCGCCGAAGTGGCGGCCGTTGCCGATGGAAAGCTGGATCGTGCGCAAGAGGCGCGCGCGTCCGTCGCACATGACCTGCACGCGAAAGGCGTGGATCGAACGCAGCGCGCGCAGCACGCTCAGCGGATAGGCGAGCACGCCCAG
>DATBUE010000033.1:0-6751 GCA_036516375.1 Noviherbaspirillum sp.
TCTGCTGCGCCAGTTGAGGCTAATGTCGGGGAAGCTGGCGAGCAAGCGGATGAGGAGGATCAGGTACCCCTCTCTAATGACATGGACTTCAATCTGGATGGCATGAATCTGGATGTCGAAGTTCCTAACACCATGCCCCGCCCCGCGCCGGCCGAACCCACCGCGGAATTGGCTTCCATTGATTTCGATTTTCTGGATACTCAGGCCAAGCACGACGAGCCTTCGGTGCCGGGCCTTCTCGCAGCAGGGGCGGCGGACGCACAAGATGAAGCCCAAGACGGCGAGCCCAACGTCATGCCAGATGCAGAAGTTGTTTCTTCGCTTGACGCATTGGAGTTGGCGCTGAATGAGATGTCGGCCCAAGTCCCTTCTGTCGCGCCCCCGCCGGCTGAATCCTCCGCAGCAGATTTGTCGCTGGATTTGAGCCAGTTCGGATTGGAGGCGACGCCAGATGATGCCCAGCCGGAAGATGGAGCACTGGCTGCCGCTGATGCTCACGCCGATTTAGGCAGCGAGGGACCGGCCTCCGACTTCGACCTCTCAGGCATCAGTCTTGAACTGGATTCTCCGCCGTCAGTTGAACCGCAGCAGGAAGTAGTTGGTGCGGGCGAGGAAGGTTATGGCGCCAGTGAAATGGCAACCAAGCTGGACTTGGCCATCGCTTACCAGGAAATCGGTGACAAGGAAGGCGCGCGCGAATTGCTTGACGAAGTGCTGAAGGGCGGAACTCCCGAGCAGAGCGAGAAGGCGAAATCCCTGTTGCTGGAATTGGCATAACTCGATTGTTGCGAGATGACGGGCGCAGCTGAGGCTGGCGCCCGTTTTGTTTTTTGGAGCCATCAAGATTGAAACGTATTGCGCTGGGCGTTCAGTACGACGGTAGTAGCTGGCGCGGTTGGCAGACACAGCCGGGCGGCGGGACCGTGCAGGATGCACTTGAGGGGGCGCTGCAGCGTTTTACTTTGACGCCCATCAGGACGCTTTGCGCCGGGCGTACCGATGCGGGAGTTCATGCGACCGAGCAGGTCGTACACTTCGACACGGCTCTCGAGCGGGATTTGTTCTCCTGGGTGCGCGGAGTCAACGCATTCCTGCCACCGTCGATCGCAGTGCGCTGGTCGGCTCAAGTGCCGGGAAATGATTCGGCCCAACCATTTCACGCGCGTTTCAGTGCCGTCTCGCGCACTTACCGCTATTTGATCTACAACCACCCCGTGCGCTCGGCTTTGTATGCGGGAAGAGTGGGGTGGGTTTTCCGTCCATTGAATTTGGAACCGATGCGGAAGGCCGCGGCCCTGTTAATCGGAACGCATGATTTTTCGGCATTTCGCGCTGCCGAATGCCAGGCGAAAACGCCGATCAAGACAATGCAGGCGATCACGATAGAACGGGAAGGATGCCTGATCGCCCTGACCCTGACCGCGAATGCCTTTCTACATCACATGGTGCGCAATATCGTGGGTTCGCTGATCGTGGTCGGCAATGGAAACCAGCCGCCCGAGTGGCTGGGCGAAGTACTGGCAGGGCGCGACCGCAGCCGGGCGGCCCCGACCTTCATGCCCGACGGCTTGTACCTTGCGCACATCGGGTACGATGCGCGCTGGGGTTTGCCACAGGAGCGGGAGCACGTTCCTTTACCTGCCTGATTTCCATTCATGCTTCATCGCACTCGAATCAAGATATGTGGCCTGACGCGCCGCGCCGACCTGGAAGCATCTGTGCAAGCAGGAGCCGATGCGCTCGGCCTGGTTTTCTATCCCAAGAGCGTGCGCTACCTTGCGCCAGATAGCGCCGGCACCCTGATCGCATCCCTGCCACCCTTCGTCAGCACTGTGGGTTTGTTTGTCAATGCCAGCCTTGACGAGGTTATTGCCGCAGTCGAACGTGCACCGGTTTCGATACTGCAATTCCATGGCGATGAGACGATCGAGCAATGCGTGACCATCGCCCATGCCTTGCGGCGCCCGTTCATGCGTGCCCTGTCAGTCGGCGCGGGAACCGCGCAGGACGATTTGCTAGAATGCGAACGACAATATCGCGCGGCCAGCCCCTTGTTTTCCGGCCTCGTACTGGATGCGGTCGTGGAGGGTTACGGTGGCGGTGGAAAGGTCTTCGATTGGTCTCTCGTTCCCCAAGAGCTCGCGCCTCGCGCCGTTTTGAGTGGTGGCTTGAACGCGCAAAACGTGGCTGATGCCATTGATCAGCTTCACCCGTATGCACTCGACGTAAGTAGCGGTGTCGAGGCCTCCCGGGGCGTCAAGGATCCCGCTCGCATTCGCGCCTTCATCGCTGCTGTGCGGCAGGCGGATGCGGCAACAAGCCAATAGAAAGAATTCCCATGAAAGAGTTGAATCCGCTCGGCGGCTACGGCGAACGTACTGCCGTTACCGGCACTGCCATTTACCAATCCGCGACCTATAACCTGCCGGACAGTCGCGGGCATTTCGGCCCTTATGGAGGCAGCTTCGTATCCGAGACGCTGACGCATGCGCTCGCGGAATTGAAGGACGGTTACGCCCATTTCCGATCCGATCCCGAGTTCCTGGCCGAATTCGATCGCGAGCTGAAGCATTTCGTCGGACGCCCGAGCCCGGTGTACCACGCGCGCCGCTGGTCCGAAATGATGGGAGGCGCGCAGATCTACTTCAAGCGCGAAGACCTGAATCACACCGGTGCCCACAAGATCAACAACGTGATCGGTCAGGCCCTGCTGGCCAAGCGCATGGGCAAGCCGCGCGTGATCGCCGAGACCGGCGCGGGTCAGCACGGCGTTGCTACCGCCACTATCTGTGCACGCTTCGGTCTGGAGTGCGTGATCTACATGGGCAGCGAGGACGTCAAGCGCCAGGTGCAGAACGTGTACCGGATGGAGCTGCTGGGCGCCAAGGTGGTGCCGGTCGAGTCCGGTTCGAAGACGCTCAAGGATGCGCTGAATGAAGCAATGCGCGACTGGGTGACGAACGTGGAGAACACTTTCTACATCATCGGCACCGTGGCCGGGCCGCATCCTTACCCGATGATGGTGCGCGACTTCCAGTCGGTCATCGGGCGCGAATGTCTGGAGCAGATGCCGGAGCAGGCCGGGCGTCAGCCGGATTACGTGGTCGCATGCATTGGTGGCGGATCGAATGCGATGGGGATTTTCTATCCCTACATCGACCAGCGCGACGTGCAACTGGTCGGCGTCGAAGCGGCCGGCGAGGGACTGGAAACAGGTCATCATGCGGCTTCGCTCACGCTTGGTTCCCCGGGCGTCTTGCACGGCAACCGTACCTATCTGCTGCAGGATGAGAACGGGCAGATCATCGAGACGCATTCGGTGTCGGCCGGTCTCGACTATCCCGGCGTCGGACCCGAGCACGCCTGGCTCAAGGACGACGGGCGCGCACAGTATGTCACTGTGACCGACGATGAGGCGGTCGCGGCCTTCCATACCTGCTGCCGCATTGAAGGGATCATTCCCGCCCTGGAGTCGAGCCACGCCCTGGCCTACGCGGCCAAGCTGGCGGCAACGCTTCCGAAAGACAAGATCATCCTCGCCAACCTGTCGGGCCGCGGGGACAAGGACATGCACACGGTGGCCGAGCGGATGAAGAAGCAGTTCTGATCCGTCCGGGTTGACCAGCAGCGAGTGCGAAGAGCGTGCTCGGCGTGCAACGAATCAAAAAAGAGAAACCGCATCATGTCCAGAATCCAAGCGACCCTGTCCGCCCTTGCCGCGAACAACAAAAAAGGCCTCATTCCCTTCATTACCGCCGGCGATCCCG
Source organism: Noviherbaspirillum sp. (assembly GCA_036516375.1). Taxonomy (GTDB): domain Bacteria; phylum Pseudomonadota; class Gammaproteobacteria; order Burkholderiales; family Burkholderiaceae_D; genus Noviherbaspirillum. The sequence goes on from DATBUE010000033.1 coordinate 3,768, forward strand.
CGCCCGAATTGACGGTGCCGCTGATGCACGCATTGGTACGCGGCGGTGCAAACATCATCGAGCTCGGTGTGCCGTTTTCCGATCCGATGGCAGACGGCCCCGTCATTCAACGCGCGTCCGAGCGTGCCCTGGCCAAGGGCGTGGGCTTGCGCCAGGTGCTCGCAATGGTGCGCGAATTCCGCCAGCTCGATACGAGTACGCCTGTGGTCCTGATGGGCTACGCGAATCCGATCGAACGCATGGGTGCCTCCGCCTTCATCGAGGCTGCCGGCGCGGCGGGCGTGGACGGCGTTCTGGTAGTCGATTACCCGCCGGAGGAGTGCGAGGATTTTGCACGGGCAATGAAAGAGGGGGGACTGGACCCGATCTTCCTGCTGGCGCCGACCTCGACCGATGAACGCATCGAGCAAGTCGGCAAGGTTGCCAGCGGCTACGTCTACTACGTCTCGCTCAAAGGCGTGACCGGATCCGGTGCGCTGGACCTCGAAGCGGTCGCAACGAAAATTCCGCAGATCAAGAAGCACGTGCAGGTTCCGGTCGGGGTCGGTTTCGGCATCCGCGACGCCGCCAGTGCCAAGGCAGTCGCCTCGGTGTCGGACGCGGTGGTAATCGGCAGCCGCATCATCCAGGAGCTGGAGAATGCGCCGCGTGAGCGCGCCGTGGAAGCCGCAGAAGCTTTCATTTCCACCATCCGTGCCGGTCTGGATGAATAAGCATTGCGCCTCGGGCAAGTTGGCGCTCGGCAAGGGCGGCGTTACAATGCCGCACCCTGAAAACTCACGAGGTCCCCATGAGCTGGCTTGAGAAACTGCTGCCGCCGCGCATCCAGCGTTCCGAATCCTCCACCCGCAAGTCCGTTCCCGAAGGCTTGTGGGTCAAGTGTCCCTCCTGTGAAGCAGTGCTGTACCGCACCGATCTCGAAGCCAATTCCCATGTGTGCCCCAAGTGTGACCACCACATGCGCATCCGCGCGCGCGCGCGCCTCGATGCCTTGCTGGACGAGGAGGGGCGTTACGAAATCGGCCAGGAAGCCTTGCCGGTGGATTCGCTCAAGTTCAAGGACAGCAAGAAGTATCCCGATCGCCTGAAAGACGCTTTGGAAGCGACCGGCGAAACCGATGCGATGGTGGTGATGGGCGGTGCCATCATGACCCTTCCGGTGGTGGTGGCCTGTTTCGAATTCGAATTCATGGGCGGCTCGATGGGCTCCGTGGTTGGCGAGCGTTTCGTGCGCGGTGCACAAACGGCGTTGGAGCAGAAGGTGCCCTTCATCTGCATTACCGCCACCGGCGGCGCCCGCATGCAGGAAGGCTTGCTGTCGCTGATGCAAATGGCCAAGACCACATCCATGCTGACCAAGCTATCGGAAAAGAAGCTGCCCTTTATTTCGGTGCTGACCGACCCCACCATGGGTGGTGTGTCCGCCTCGTTTGCCTTCATGGGCGATGTCGTGATCGCCGAACCGAAGGCGCTGATTGGGTTTGCCGGCCCGCGCGTGATCGAAAACACCGTGCGCGAGAAGTTGCCGGAAGGTTTCCAGCGCTCCGAGTTCCTGCTGCAGAAGGGCGCCATCGACATGATCGTCGACCGGCGCAAGATGCGCGAGGAAATCGCCCACTTGCTCGCCTTGCTGCAGAACCAGCCGGCAGAAGTGCTGACCTGAAAGATTGAATGACCGGACACGGCGAGACGACCCGAGGTCGTACTCGCCGTGTTTCATTTTTGCTGGAATGAATGATGTCCGCTAACCTCGTCTCCCTTGCCGACTGGCTCGCCCTGCTCGAAAGCCGCCACCCCAAGCTGATCGATATGGGGCTGGAGCGGGTGGCGCAAGTGCGGGATCGGCTCGGCATTTCCTTCGATTGCCCCGTGATCACGGTCGGTGGCACCAATGGCAAGGGTTCGACCTGCGCGATGCTCGAATCGATCCTGCTGCAGGCTGGCTACAAGGTCGGCGTGTACACCTCGCCGCATCTGATCGATTTCAACGAGCGCGTGCGTCTCAACGGCGAAGCGGTGTCGGATCAGGCGCTGGTCGAGCAGTTCGAAGCGGTCGAGGCTCAGCGCGGCGACGTGTCGCTCACCTATTTCGAATTCACTACGCTGGCCGCCTTGCGCCTGTTTGCGCAGTCCGGGCTGGATGCTGTGATCCTGGAGGTCGGGCTCGGCGGCCGCCTGGACGCAGTCAATATTGTCGATGCCGATGTGGCCATCGTCACCAGCGTCGACATCGACCACACTGAATACCTGGGTGACACACGTGAAGCGATCGGCTTCGAGAAGGCTGGCATCTTCCGCGTGGGCCGTACCGCCATCTGCGGCGATCCCGTGCCGCCGCAATCGCTGGTCGATCACGCGCAGGCGATCGGCGCCGATCTGTGGCTGTTCGGGCGCGATTTCAACTATGCCGGGGACAAGCAGCAATGGAATTACGGCGGGCGCAGCGTGCGCCGCAATTCCCTGGCCTATCCCAGCTTGCGCGGCGCGAACCAGTTGCTCAACGCGTCCGCCGCATTAGCCGCACTGGAAGCGCTGCGCCAGCGCCTGCCGGTGGGGGCGCAGGAAGTGCGCACCGGCCTCGTTCTGGTCGATCTGCCCGGCCGCTTCCAGGTGCTGCCGGGCCGCCCGAGCGTGATCCTGGATGTCGCCCACAATCCTCATGCAGCCGCTACGCTGGCCCAGAACCTGGACAACATGGGCTTTCACCGCTACACCTTTGCCGTGTTCGGCGCAATGCAGGACAAGGATGTCGAAGGCGTAGTCGCGCAACTGAAGGATCGGGTCGATCATTGGTGTCTCGCCACGCTGCCCGGGCCGCGGGCGGCCACGGCAGCGATGCTGGCAGAAAGCCTGGGCCGGGCTGGTGTCACGCCAAGCACCCAGCCGGGCCAGGAACGCAGTATTGAAACCTTCGCAAGTCCGCAACAAGCCTATGCCTGGGCGCGGGAACGGGCAGGGGAGAATGATAGAATTGCGGCCTTCGG
>DATBUE010000034.1:0-3134 GCA_036516375.1 Noviherbaspirillum sp.
CGACATGCCCGGATTCGGGGGCGTCACGTACTCGGACACCGCCCCGGCGGTGCTCAAGCGCATGCAGGGAGACCCGCCCCCCGGCGCACTGACCCCGCAGCATCCTAAGGCAGCCACTCACGGTGGCACGATCTCTCCCGATCTTCTGCGACTGCATCAAAGCTGGGATAACCATCTTTCTGCGTTCCCGCGCGCATTAACCCAGGTACTGAAGGCCTTCCTTCCCCCTGGACAGATATCCAACGACGTCGTCGAGCGGTTCGCGTCGGCCCTGAGTAGGGGGGACGAAGAGGCAGTCCTGAAGCTGCTCCGGCCTAGAGGCGCCACGCCTGTTGACCTTCAACCCCAGTTCGTGAAACGACTGCATACCGAAGATAGGTCCGGAGCGGTGCTGGCAGACATGCTCGATTACCCGGGCGCGTACCCGGGCCTGACGACGGCTTTGTTGTGGTCCCCGGGTGCGGTTGGTGGCGCGCGATCTTTCCTGCTCATGCGGAAGCGGGCGGATACAGGACAGTGGGATGTGATCAGCGGGGATGAATCATCGAGGCAAGAGCACCGATCCCCTCTGAACGGCTTGAACGTCTTGGCCGCCATGGGGCTGCCGAAGGATGCTCGCCCGCCGCTTTCGTTGATCGTGGGCGAGTATGTGAAGCAGGGTGTCGAGCCGGAGCCTTCAGCAGAGGAGCCTTCAGCAAAGCGCAGAAAAACCGGTCAGCACCCACCGTCGCCACAGGTCAGCGGCCCCGACAGGGAAACGCAGGCCGTGCCAGCGCCGCCGCCTTTGCAGGCGGCACCGCTTCCGAAGGAGGTGCGCACTCGGATTGACAAAGCGCGAGTGAAAGCCAAAGCAGCAAAGGCAAAATTGGAAAAACTGACACGCGAGAATGCCAATCTTCTTTCGGTAGAAGGTGTTGCCGTGTACAAGAAGAAACGCCGGGATTCCGGCGGTTGGCGGGCAGTATTGAAGATGTGTGGTGCGAAGGAAACCGGTTGTTTTACTGATGATATTTACGGGGAACAAGCCGCCTTTTGGCTGGCCACCATGCACCGCTTGATGCTAGAGGACGCAATGTACACGGCCCGTGCGGATGCGTTGGAGGGCAACTGGTCGAAAGACCGTACAAAGGAGGAGATCGAAGCGGCAGTAAAGAAGAAGATCGAAAAGGCAGCAGAGGCGGTAAAGGAGAAAATGAAGCCGTATCAAAATGAAGCTCGTGCTACCCACCTGCTTGAGCTTGTCAAGGAACCCAAGCAGTGGTTGGAAACATGGAAGGAGACGAAAAAACTTCCCGAAAGTCGGGAGGGGATAAGTGACAAAAAATTGCGCAGCGATACGGTGTCGAAAATTCTAGTCGCATCCTTTCAACTTGAAAACATTAGGGGGGAGTTTTCATGCGCTGAGTCCCCCGTCGGCAAGAAAGCCGCACACCAACTGGCAATGCTTGCCCGCCTGAAGTTCGAGGTGGCTATGCAGACCGCCTGTGCAGAAGCATTGGACGCTGGCTGCGATCCCCAAGACGCGATCGAAGCGGCCAAGAATGAGGTAGTCGACGAGATGAATCGTCTTAAAGAGCAGGCCCGTTCAGCTTGGGAACAGGAGAAAGCATCTGGCAACGCGGGAGCGGGGGAATGAGTTCCTCCACCTCCTGTCCATGCAGTCCTAAACCTCTGAAAAATGCTCATAAGTGAGCCGCTCTTTCGCAGTCGGAAAATCCTGGTAAACCCAGCGCCGGTCGCAGCTGGCTTCTGGGTGTAGGCATGAGAAAGAGGGCACTTGCCAGGACGACCGCTCAGCCCAATGCAACGCGGAACCTGAGTGCGCCCACCGCGCGCCAGAACACCGCCAGTGGCGGAAGCAGGATCGAGGTGACGATCATTTCCAGCACGTGCAGCGGCGACTTTGAGGTGCGCCGCAGGCGCTGTACGCAAAAGCGCGCGGTGCAGGCCAGCCACAGCGCGCCGGAGAGCAGCGCGGGCAGGACCGCGCCCGCAAGCGCGCAGCACAGCGCGCCCAGCAGGGCGGCTACCGTCAGGTAAAAATCCCAGCGCGCATGCGCCCGCACGCAGCGCCGGTACAAGGTCGGGTGCTTCTTGTAGAGCAGGGCTTCGGATTGCATGCGCCGCACCTGCGCCAGCGAGATACCCCAGGGTGCATGGCGCGGTGGATGCATCACCACGGCGCGCGGCTCGTGCACGATGCGTGCGCGGTATTCGAGCAGGCGGAAGTAGAGATCGGTGTCTTCGCGCCAGCGGAAGCGAAAGCGTTCGTCGAAGCCGCCGAGGTCTTCCAGCACCTGGAGCCGGCAGAAGCAGTTGGCGGTGAGGAATTCGACTTGTTCGCGCTTTTTCGCATCGAGCTGGTAATCGGTGGGCGTGCCGGTCAGCGGCATGGCCACCCGTCCGCTTACTGCATCCACTCCCTCGCCGAAGGCGCGCAAGCCGTTGCGCAGCCAGTCGCCGCGCGGCACGGTGTCGTCATCGGTGAAGGCGACGATGGGCGCGCGGGCGGCACGCCAGCCGTGGTTGCGGGCGGCGGCCGGGCCATGCGGGCCCATCGAGGGAATGTAGGTGATGTCAGGCCCGCTCTGGGCGCAATGCGCGGTCCAGTTCGCGACCACTTCGCGCGTGGCATCGTCCGGGCCGTCGTCGACCACGATGATCTCGAAGCGGTGGGTGTCGAAGCGCTGCAGGACGAGGCTGGCCAGGCAGCGGTTGAGCAGGTGGGCGCGGCCCCGCGTGGGGACCACGACCGAGACGGCCATGTCGGTCGCCACTCCCGGCTTGCGATGCAAGGCGGCAGGCTGGATGGCAGCCGTGGGCGCAGATGTGACAGGCTTGCTGCCCAGGTGCAGACGTGCCCGGGCTTTGGTTTCGCGGTTTGCCTCGCGGCGATTCCTTCGCTCCTTGTCGAAAGCGATGATTTTTGTCATGGATGGTGCGGGGTCACTTGCAATTCGATCGGGAGGCAGACGATGCAATTCCTGTTCCATCGATTCCGGTTGCGCCGATTCACACATCCTGCACACCTTGTTCCTCGCCGCGCTGTTGCAATTGCCAGAGATTGGCGTACACGCCGCCCAGTTGCAGCAGTTGCGGATGCGTGCCGCGTTCGACGATGTGTCCGCGTTGCA
>DATBUE010000035.1:0-1657 GCA_036516375.1 Noviherbaspirillum sp.
GAAGCCGGAACTGGCCGTGGCCGCCTACGACAAGGCGCTCGCGATCACCAAGTCGGGCGCGATCCTGATGCGCAGCGCCGAGACCCTGCGCAAGATGGGCAAGACCAAGGAAGCGCAGCAGCGCATCGCGGCCTGGGCCAAGCAGAACCCGGAGGACGCGACGGTCCAGATGTACCTGGCCGAGTCGCACATGGCCGAGAAGCAGTTCAAGCCGGCCATCGCCATCCTCGAGGCCCTGGTCAAGCGCCAGCCGAACAACGGCGCGGCGCTGAACAACCTGGCCTGGGCCTATCAGCAGGACAAGGATCCGCGCGCGCTGGCCACCGCCGAACAGGCCTACAAGGTCGCGGCGAACAATGCCTCGGTCATGGACACGCTGGGCTGGATGCTGGTGGAACAGGGCAATGTCGAACGCGGCCTGCCGCTGCTGCAAAAAGCGGTCGGCAGTAATCCGAATGCGCCCGAGATCCGTTATCACCTGGCGGTCGGACTGCATAAATCCGGCGACAAGAATGGCGCGCGCAAGGAACTCGAAACCCTGCTCGCCCAGAACAAGCCATTCGCCCAGCTGGACGAAGCGCGTTCGTTGCTAAAAACCCTATAAAGCTCTACTATTCCAGCAGAATAAAACCGACAGGACCGCGCTGTTTCCGGCATCGGAATGAGCGCGGCATTGGGCCAAAACGGGGCGCCGCCGATGCAACGGCGGCGCCGCAAAACGAGGTGTCCGCGATGACAAAATCCGAAGACGTGAAGGAGAACGGAGAAGTTTCCGTCGAAATTCTATCGAACGCTCATGTTTCCGAGGATCGCGATAATATGGCGAACTCAGAATTAGAGGATGTTATCGTGAACCAAGATTCATATGGAATCCGGCTTACCGATACGGCGAAAGGACGCAATTCGGCCAGCATGCTGGTCAACAAGATGTATGCCTGGCGCGGCTACGCGGGGACGCACCAGTTCACGGACGACCCCAACCGCATTACGCTCACCGCGACCGACAAGGGCGACGTGGTCGGCACGCTGACGCTGGGCATCGACTCGCCGATCGGCCTGATGGCCGACCAGATTTTCAAGGAAGAACTCGACGCCTACCGTGCGCGCGGCGCCAAGCTCTGTGAGTTCACCAAGCTGGCGTTCGACCCGACGGTGCGCTCGAAAACCTCGCTGGCCAACCTGTTTCACCTGGCCGTGATCTATGCGCGCGATATCCACGATTGCACCGATATCGTCATCGAAGTCAATCCGCGCCATCGGCGCTTCTACGAGCACATGCTCGGATTCGAGCGGGTCGGCGACGTCAAGACCAATCCGCGCGTGAATGCGCCGGCTTACCTCCTGCGTATCAGCCTGGAATATGTGACGGAGCAGATCAAGAATCTCGGTGGCACCTGGAGCACCACCACCAACGAGCGTTCCTTCTATCCGTATTTCTTCTCGCCGCGCGAGGAGCAAGGCATTATCAACCGTTTGCGCCGCATCGACGAACAGCAGGTCGCGTAATGCCATCCATGCGGGCGCCGCGGCGCGCCCATTCTCCTTCTTCCCGCAGTATTCTTTTCCGCACATGAGCACTCCTTTCCCCTACGAGCAGGCGTTTTCCCGAAATATTGGCTGGGTCACGAAGGAGGAGCAGGCAAGATTGCGGCAAAAG
>DATBUE010000036.1:0-5797 GCA_036516375.1 Noviherbaspirillum sp.
TCCGCTGAAGACCCCGCCACATATCGCTCCGGTCTGGTACTTCACCCCGTTCTATTCGATTCTGCGCGCCACTACTTCGACTTTCATGTGGGCCCTGATTGTCGGTGTGATTGCCTACGTGCTGCTGATCGTGCTGAAGACCCGCCTGCACAGCAAGTTGAAGATTGCGGCTGCAGTAATCGGCATCGTGGCGGTTGCCGGCATGCTGGTGTTCGATGCGAAATTCTGGGGCGTGGTGCTGATGGGCGTGTCGGTTCTGATTCTGGCAGGCCTGCCTTGGCTGGATCGCTCCGCTGTGAAGTCGATTCGCTATCGCCCCACCTGGCATGCAAGCGTCTATCTGGTGTTCGGGATCGCATTCCTGGTGCTGGGTTACCTCGGCGTCTTGCCGCCCACTCCCGGCCGCACCCTGGTCGCGCAGATTTGCACATTCATCTACTTCGGTTTCTTCCTGTTGATGCCGTGGTGGAGCACGATGGGCAAGTTCAGGCCAGTGCCGGAGCGCGTGACTTTCCAGCCGCATTAAGCCGCAAAGGGATAAAAGAATCATGACATTGCTGAAGAAACTGATCGCGGCCCTGGTATGCGTGCCGGTCTTTGCGATTGCGGCCGAGGCCACTTTCCCCTTGGAGCACGCGCCAGGCAATACGACCAACCTACCCTCGCTGCAGAACGGGGCAAAGCTGTTCGTCAACTACTGCTTGAACTGTCACTCGGCATCGGCCATGCGCTACAACCGGTTGCGCGACATCGGCCTGACGGACCAACAGATCCGCGAGAATTTGCTGTTCTCGTCTGAAAAGGTCGGCGATCTGATGACAGTGGCCATGTCGGCCAAAGATGCAAAGACCTGGTTCGGCGCGATACCTCCCGATCTGTCCGTGATTGCTCGCGCCAAGGCATCCGGCGAGGGTTCGGGGGCCGACTGGCTGTACACCTACCTGCGCACCTTCTACAAGGATGACTCACGGCCGACAGGCTGGAACAACCTCGTGTTCCCCAACGTCGGCATGCCGCACGTGATGTGGGAGTTGCAGGGCATACGCGCAGCCAAGTTCGAGGAACTGAAGGATCCGCACGACGCGAGCAAGACGGTGCACAAGTTTGTCGGCTTTGAGCAGGTCCGGCCGGGCACGATGTCCGCGCTCGAGTTCGATCATGCCGTTTCCGACCTCGTGGCTTATCTGGAGTGGATGGCCGAGCCGGTGCAGAACGATCGCAAGCGACTGGGCGTCATCGTGCTGCTGTTCCTGTTCGGCTTTGCCGTCCTGTCCTGGTTACTGAACAAGTCATACTGGAAAGACATCAAGTAACGCGACTTCTCCCGCTGTGGTACTGCAAGGCGCAAGCTTTGCGGAGCCAGCAGCGGTCATACTAGAGCAGGGGTGAGCCGTACCACGTCTCACCCCCTTTGTTTCAAGGAACTGCCAAATGATGGTTCTCTATTCGGGCACCACCTGCCCTTTCTCCCAGCGTTGCCGCCTCGTCCTGTTCGAAAAGGGCATGGATTTCGAGATTCGCGATGTGGACCTGTTCAACAAGCCGGAAGATATCGCGGTAATGAACCCCTACGGCCAGGTACCGATTCTGGTCGAGCGCGATTTGATTCTGTACGAATCGAACATCATCAACGAGTACATCGACGAACGCTTTCCGCATCCGCAACTGATGCCGGCCGATCCGCTGATGCGCGCGCGCGCGCGCCTGATGCTGTTCAACTTCGAGAAAGAACTGTTCATCCACGTGCACACGCTGGAAAACGACAAGGCCAAGGGTGCAGACAAGTTGCAGGAGAAAGCACGCGCCGAGATTCGTGACCGCTTGACCACACTCGCGCCACTGTTCCTCAAGAACAAGTACATGCTGGGCGACGAGTTCTCGATGCTGGACGTGGCGATTGCCCCGCTGCTCTGGCGTCTTGATCACTACGGCATCGAATTGTCGAAGACCGCGGCGCCGTTGATGAAGTATGCAGAGCGGATTTTCTCGCGTCCTGCATATATCGAAGCACTGACTCCGTCCGAGAAAGTGATGCGCCGCTGATTGCAGGGGCTGCAAAGCCCGTGCAACGGCAGGGGGAAACGCCATGCCCGAAATTCCTACCAAGCCCTATCTGTTGCGCGCCATTTACGAATGGTGCACGGACAACGGCTACACGCCCTACCTCGCCAGTGCCGTGGACGCGCGCACTATGGTGCCGCGCGAATTCGTGAAGAACGGGGAAATCGTCCTCAACATCAGCTTCACCGCGACGAGCGGTTTGAAGATGGGGAATGATTACATCGAGTTTCATGCCCGTTTCGGCGGCGTCTCGCGCGAAATCTCTGTGCCGGTGGATAACGTCGTGGCGATTTATGCGCGAGAGAACGGTCAGGGCATGGCGTTTGAAGTCACACCTGCGCAGCAGGAGGGTGAGGCTGGTCAGGTAAAGGAGGAGGGGCCGGTTCTTAGTGCGGTGCCTTCATCTGGAAGCGTAGGGCAGGGCGATGAAAATGCGCCCCCGAGCGACGGTAACGACGACCCACCAAAAAAAGGCGGGCGGCCAGCGCTCACTCGTATCAAATAACGTACAATACGCGTCTTTCGCCGGCTTAGCTCATCTGGTAGAGCAGTTGATTTGTAATCATCAGGTGGCGGGTTCGAGTCCTGCAGCCGGCACCAATACAAAAGCCCGTGAACGAAAGTTCACGGGCTTTTTGTTTTGATCTCTTGGTTCGTGCCGTTCAAGCTTGCGATTTGATGCCCGTCCAGCGCGGGGCCAATGCGTGCGGCACTTCGAGCAGGTCCAGCACACGGGCAAGGCTGTGATCTACCATTTCCTCGACACTTGACGGGCAGTGGTAGAAGGCGGGCAGAGGAGGGAAGATGATGCCGCCCATTTCAGTAACCGCAGTCATGTTGCGCAGATGAGCGAGATTGAAAGGCGTTTCCCTGGTCATCAGGATCAGTCTGCGTCTTTCCTTGAGCATCACATCCGCGGCGCGTGTAATCAGGTTGTCTGAGAAGCCGTGGGCAATGGCGGCAAGGGTCTTCATCGAGCACGGCGCCACCACCATCGCGCTGGCCGCGAACGAACCGCTGGCAATTGCCGCCCCTACTTCGCGCACGCCGTAGACGGCTGCAGCCAGAGCCTCGACTTCCCTGCGATGCAAGCCCATTTCCTGATGCAGGTTGAGGGCTCCCGCATCGGATATGACCAGATGGGTGGAAACTTCCGGGATTTCACGCAACAGCTGCAGTAGACGCACCCCATAGACCGCGCCCGTGGCGCCGGTGATGGCTACGACCAATACCCGGGGCGGCATCGCGAGCTGCGCTCTACTCGGGCTTCAACAGCGTCTGCAATTCGCCGGACTCGTACATCTCGGTCATGATGTCGCAGCCGCCGACGAACTCGCCCTTCACATACAACTGCGGGATTGTGGGCCAGTTGGAAAAGTCCTTGATGCCTTGGCGAACCTCGGCATCTTCCAACACGTTGACGGTGATGATGTTCTCGATGCCGCATGCCTTCAGAATCTGTATCGCGCGGCCGGAAAAACCGCACTGCGGAAACTGCGCCGTGCCTTTCATGAACAGCACTACGGGGTGCTGGGTAATGGTTTCCTTGATCCAGTTTTGAACGTCGCTCATGGTGCTGCCTCTAGGGGGTATGGGGGAAAGCGCTCATTATATCGGCGCGGTATTTTTATGACCGGAGCTTGGCGAAGGCGGCGGCCATCGCATTGTCACTCGCCGGCTGGCGCGCTTGCTGGTGCTGGGCAAGCCGGCGCGTGTCGTTGCGATCGGGGCGTTGCTCGCGGTTCCCGCTGGGCCCGGGCTTGTCGTCCATGCGCATAGACAAGGCGATGCGGCGCCGCTTTTCATCGACCTCCAGCACCTTGACCTTGACCACTTGGCCAGCCTTGACCACGCTGTGTGGATCGCGCACGAAGGTATTGGACAACGCGGAAATGTGGACCAGTCCGTCCTGGTGCACGCCAATGTCGACGAAAGCGCCGAAGGCTGCCACGTTCGTGACCACGCCTTCGAGCACCATGCCAGGCTCCAGATCCTTGATGTCCTCGACCCCGTCCTTGAACGTGGCGGTCGTGAATTCCGGACGCGGATCGCGTCCCGGCTTTTCCAGCTCCTTCAGGATGTCGGAAACGGTTGGAATGCCGAAACGCTCGTCAGCATATTTGGCCGGGTTGAGCTTCTTGAGCAGCGCGCCGTCGCCGATCACACCCTTCACGTCGCGCTGGATATCGGCCAGGATTTTTTCCACTAAGGGATATGACTCCGGGTGCACGGCCGATGCATCCAGCGGGTTGTCGCCGTTCATGATCCGCAGAAAGCCGGCAGCCTGCTCGAAGGTCTTGTCGCCCAGGCGCGGCACTTCGCGCAAGGCGGCACGCGAACGGAACATGCCCTTGGCATCGCGATGATGGACGATGCTTTGCGCCACGCTCGCACTTAGGCCGGACACGCGCGCCAGAAGCGGAGCCGAGGCGGTATTCACATCCACCCCGACTGCATTCACGCAATCCTCGACCACGGCATCGAGCGAGCGCGCCAGCTGCGACTGGCTGACGTCATGCTGATACTGGCCAACTCCGATCGACTTTGGATCGATCTTCACCAACTCGGCCAGCGGATCCTGCAGCCGGCGCGCAATCGACACGGCTCCGCGCAAGGACACGTCCAGATCCGGCAGCTCGCGCGAGGCGAATTCTGAGGCCGAATAAACGGATGCGCCGGCTTCCGACACGACGATCTTCGACAGCTTCAATTCCGGATGGCGCTTGATCAAGTCCTGCGCCAGCTTGTCCGTCTCGCGTGAAGCCGTGCCGTTGCCGATAGCGATCAGCGCGGCCGCATGCTTGCGCGCCAGCACAGCCACGACTTTGATCGCGCCATCCCAATCATTGCGCGGCGCATGCGGATAAATCGTGGCAGTGTCGACGACCTTGCCGGTGGCATCGACCACCGCGACCTTGACGCCGGTACGCAAGCCCGGATCCAACCCGATGGTGGCGCGCGGACCTGCGGGCGCTGCCAGCAGCAAGTCCTTCAAGTTGCGTGCGAACACATTGATTGCCTCGACCTCCGCGCGCTCGCGCAGCGCCGTCATCAGTTCGGTTTCCAGATGCATGAATACCTTCACGCGCCACGCCCAGCGCACCGTGTCCGACAGCCACTTGTCTGCCGGGCGCCCCTGGTTGGCGATGCCGAAACGCTTGGCGATGCGACCTTCGCAAGGGTTATGCGGCGCATCCCATTTCGGCTTTTCCTCCTCGCTGTCCAGACGCAGCGCTACGTTCAGCACTTCTTCGCGTCGTCCGCGGAACATGGCGAGCGCGCGGTGCGAGGGGATCGCAGCAAGCGGCTCCGAATAATCGAAGTAGTCCGCGAACTTGGCACCGGCATCCTGCTTGCCATCCACGACCTTCGATTCCACGACGCCGTGCTCGGTCAGGTAGCTACGCAGTTCCTGCAGCAATTGCGCGTCTTCGGCGAAGCGTTCCATCAGGATCTGGCGCGCGCCGTCCAGCGCAGCCTTGGTGTCGTGCACGCCGGGGTTGTCGCCGTTCTCGGTCGTAAAAGCAGGCTTCAGGAAAGCGGATGCCGCTTCGTCCGGATTCAATGCCGGATTGGCCAGCAGGGCGTCGGCCAGCTCGGTCAAGCCTGCTTCGGCCGCGATCTGCGCCTTGGTTCGACGCTTGGGCTTGTATGGCAGGTACAGGTCTTCCAGGCGCGTCTTGTCTTCCGCGTGCACGATAGCGTCGCGCAACGCAGGTGTCATCTTTCCCTGTTC
>DATBUE010000037.1:0-3090 GCA_036516375.1 Noviherbaspirillum sp.
GTCGCTTTCGGGCAGCGCCAGCGCCGCACTGAGAGCGGCGCGCATGGCGACTTGCTCCGACGGGATATTGCTGCGGCGCGCCTTGAGGCTGGCGATTTCTTCCATGAGCGCGGTGTGCTCCTGCTTTCCTTGCTGCAGTTCAACGCTAGCCTGCGTAAGGGCGTTTTGCAGGTCCGCTTCCGCAGCCTTCGTCTTCTCCGTCTGTTCAGCAAACGCCTGTCCCTGCGCAAGAAATTCTTCCTCGTTCGCCGGGGCGAACATGCCGAGCGTGCGCACGAGTTCAGCGTAGCGCTCCGCCTTGTGTTGGCGCCTCTGGCGTTCGGCATCCGTCGCGCGTATCTCTTCGTTCAGACGCTCGATGCGGTCGCCGCCGTTGTCGGCAACATTGCGTTCGAGTTCGCGCACCTCGCGCTGGCGGGCATTCTTTTGTTCTTCCAGCCGCTGCACTTGCGCCACTTGCCGGCTCTGTTCCTCCTGCAAGTTCACCATGCGCTTTTCCAGCAGCGCCAGCTTCAGGCCGGCGAACCAGGTCTTGAGCGCATCGCGGCACGCGCGCAGCGTTTCGCCTTCGGCTACCTGTTGCGCATGCTGGGTGCAGTCGGCCACAAGCGGAGTCAGCAGTTCGATCTGGCGCTTCGCCTTCAGCACCGCTTCATGCGCGCGATTGAGATCGTCGAAGTGCGCAATCAGCGCCGCCACGCGTGCCGCGACGTCGAAGGGTTCGAGCATGTGATGGCGCACGAAGTCGGTCAGATTGCCGACCGATTTCATCGAAACCGTCTGATGGAACAGCTCCATCGCCTGTTCGTTATCAATGCCGAAGCGGCGGCGGAACCAGGCTCCGTAGGGAGGAAAGCTGTCGTGGATCTCTGCTCCCGCGCTCCTCAAACGCTTGCGCAAGGCGGTGATGTCCGTGCCGAAGTTGCCGAAGTCGGCCGTGATCGACAAATCGCCCTCGGCGCAGACGAAAAAGCGCGCCGGCTGTCCGTGGAGATCCTTCATCCAGAACACCTGCGCCAGCGTCACCGTCTGCGCAAAGCCGGTGTTGTGGAAGACGCCGAGGATCACCGAGTAACTGTTGGGCCCGCGCAGGGCGACAGGTTTGGCGTTGCCACTGCTTTCATGGCGTTCGGACTTGTAATGGCCGAGCACATAGGAACGCAGCGAGCGCTCGCGCGCATCGGCGCCAGCGGCCTTGTTGTAGGCGATGCGATGCGCCGGCACCAGCAGGGTGGTGACGGCATCGACCAGCGTGGATTTGCCAGAGCCGATGTCGCCGGTCAGGAGGGCGTTGCGGCCGTCGGCGTGCAGCGCCCAGACACGGCCGTCGAAGGTTCCCCAGTTGAACACTTCCAGTCGCTGCAGCCGGAATCCCGACAGCGTGTCGTCGTCACCGAACTCCAGTTCGAGCGGGCTATTCATCGGTTTTCTCCGTCTGCAGCATTTGGCAGTAACCGGCCAGTCGAGCATCGAACTCGGAGAGCCATTGGGCATCGACAAAGGCTTTCAGGATGCGACGCACTTCGAAGTGCGGCTCCACGGCGGTGAAAGCGCCGACCTGCGCTTTCAAGCGTCGCAGGAAACCGAGATCGACTACCTTGTTCAGGTGTGTATCGACCTGGTCGATGAGCCTGGTTTCGTTGCTGCCTTCGGGAAGAAAGACGCGGATCAGTTCGATCACCTGGCTGCGCGACAGTACGAGCCGGGTGTCGCCGCCGCCGGCATCAAACTCGGCCAGCTTCTTGCGCAACAGCGCCAGCAGCAGGCTGACCGGAAACGACAGCGGGCGCCGCGAAATCAGGCGCGGCAGTTTCATCGCCCCTTCGCCATCCTCGTCGTTGCGTGCGATGGAACGCAGGAACGCATAGCCTTCGGCCTCATCCAGTACCAGCTCCAGCCCTAGTACGGCGACGTGGTCGCGCACGCGCGCCTGCAATCCGAGCAAGGCACTCCACAGCACCGAATCTTCTTCCTGATACAGGGCGCCCTTGAGCAGCGGCACCACCAACGCGGAAAGTTCTGGAGCGGCGGCTGAGCCGGCGGCAGGGCTGGTGTCTTGTTCGTCCATTCTCATCTCACGAAAATCAAGCGCGGCAGGCGTGCCTGCTTCATGCGGACACCGCCTGTGGTTGTCTCTCGCCACACAACGATGTCTGTCTTTTCCTCATCCACCACGGTCTTGAATTCGCCCGCCGCCAACTGCAGATATGCGACCAGCTCCGCCAGCCCCTGCTCCAGCGGGCGTGCCTCGCACAATTCACGCAGGCTCGTCTGGCTGCGTTGCTGCAACGTGTGGCGGATATGCCGTGAAAGGGCTGCCTTGTCGATCACCACCTGAGAGAACAGCATTGCCGGGTCAATATCGGCTTCGCCCGACTGGGGTGCGATTTCTGCAATCCTTGGTTTCACCGGCGGCGCATACAGCGGCCGCTCCATCGGCAGTTCGATATCGGCCACCGCGTCTTCGATGTGCATGACCATGTCTTCCGGCGGGGCATCGCGCAGTACCAGCGCCTTGGTTTCGATGCCGCGCAGGATATCCATGATGCGCCGGTTTTCTAGCCAGGCCTGGTCGTCCAGAAAGCGCCGCAGCTGCTGGGATAATTGGGCCACCGTGCGCTGCGTATGCTCGCCCGCCTCCAGCCAGTCGTAATGCACGCGGCGCAGACGCGCGTCGGGGCTTAGTTCTGCCACGGGGGGCAGCGCCAGTACGCGTTCCAGCAGCGCGCTCAGTTCTTCCTGCCGGCTGCTGGACATGAGGAAATCCCAGAATGCGCGAAAGCTTCTGCCCTGGTCCGAGTCAGCAATGGCGTCGCGCTCGCCCATGATCTGTTCCAGTAGCGCGCCCTTGCTGCCCTCCCACAGCGCGATGCGTTCGCGCACGCGCCGGTCCAGGCTGCGGAAGTTGTGTTCCACCTCGCGGAAGTCGGTCAGCAGTTCGCGCGCCATCGCCGTGAATTGCTGGAAGCGGTCCTTCAGCGCGGTGCCGTCGAGCACCGGAATGTCGCCTGCCAGCACGCGAGCCATTTCCGCATCGATTTCGTCGCGCCGCTTTTGCAGCTCGGCCACGCGAGTTCGTGGATCGGTTTC